>JAWOEP010000344.1:0-2688 GCA_046482705.1 Desulfotignum sp. | reverse complement strand
GCAGTTCCCGTGTGGCACCCCAGCCGCTGCTCAGCAGGACCTGTTCCGTTCCTGTTTCCGCCATGGCCTGAATCATGCTGACCATGTCCCTGGCCGAGGCCATGACAAGAACACCCTGTGTGCGGTCCAATGCCAGGCATGCCAGCATATGGGACCAGTTGTCGGTGTTGGAAGATGAAAAGGTGCAGGTTGCCGCAATCCGGCCCCCGGCTTTTTCAAAATGCCGGTTGAAATGCTCATTGAACGGGGCGGTGTAGGCATCATTATCCAAATCCCGGACCGTACTGACTTGTTCCAGTTGCATTTTTTCTGCGGCAAACCGTCCCAGACTTTCAGCCGTGTGAACCGTACTGGGCTGTACCCGGAAAAACATGTCCTTTTTTCCGGTAAGGGCGGGTGTGGAGGTGGTGGGACTCAGCATCACCACACCCGCTTCCTCGGCCACGGGAAGCCCTGCCAGGCTCTGGCCGGAAGTCATGTGGCCCACAATGGCTGTCACCTCCTGCTGGATCAGTTTCCTGACCGCCTGCCGGGCTTTTTCCGGGGTATTGCCGTCATCTTCCGGGATCAGTCTCAGCCGCTTTCCCGCCACTCCGCCGCCGGCATTAATCTCCTCCACGGCCAGGGCCGCACCGTTCCGGCCCTGGACCCCCAGATCCGAATAGACCCCGGTCAGCTGGCCCGCAAACCCGATGCGGATCTCATCTTCGCGGGTACAGGAACCGGTTACCGACACCATTATCAGGGCGGAAACAATGACAATCAGCTGTTTACTTGGAATCATGACATGTCTCCCAGCCGGATTTCCTTGATTTTCCGGGTGCGGGTCAGGATGTTTTTCACCTCGGCCAGCTCTATGTTGATATCCCGGGCCGCAATGTCCATCAGAATGGTCTGCAGTCTGTCCTGTTCTTCCATATCCACCTCATGTGTTTTCCGGTTGTCCTGTTTCCCCTTCTGAACCGGTAGCAGACACCTGGTTTTCTTCCATGGATGCGGACTGCGATTTTACAGGGAGAAACAGCTGAAAAACCATACCTTGTCCCGGGCTTTTTTCCACAGCAATGCATCCTTCAAGGGCCTTGACCATACCCAGTGTCAAAGCCAGCCCCAGCCCCCGGCCCAGGAACCTGGTCGAGTAAAAGGGGTCGAATATGTTTTCTATTACATCATCGGGAATACCGTGACCCTGATCGGTGATTTTCAGACAGGCATAATCGGCAGGGACCACAGGGTGAAAATCCACTGGAAAACGGTGAACCATCGGAATCGCCGATGACCCCACCACAATCAGTTCCACACCCAAAGGCCTGGGCGGTGCCAGATCCGCCATGGATTCCAGTGCATTGTTCACCAGGTTTTCCAGTATCTCCCGGAGCTGCCCGGCATCTGCATGAATGAAAGGGCCTGAATCCGGCAGCCTGATTTCCAGCAGAATAGTTGAACCGTTTTTCTTTTCCAGTTCGTTCAGGTAATCGCTGCAGACCCGGGACAAATCCACCACGCGGAATGCCTGCCCGGTTTTTCCCAGGAAAGCCAGCATTTTGTGGCCCATTGCCCCTGTTCTGCGAACAGCCTGCATGGCCGTTGACAGATTTTTTACCGTATCGGCATCTCCGGACAGATCATCCAGAGCCAGTTCGAGGTATCCCTGCACAATAGAGAGCATGTTATTGTAATGGTGGGCCACAGCCCCGGCCATACGGCCCAGACTCTCTGTTTTCTGCAAATGCCGGATTTTGGCTTCCAGTTGTTTCTGTTTGGTGATGTCTCTGGAAATTCCAATGGATCCGATGATGTCACCATCCAAAGAAAACAGCGGGGCCTTCAGCGTATCCAGGAGTACACGGCGGCCGTCCGGATAATTGATCCACTCTTCATTGTGCCGGGGTCTTCCCATATCCAGCATTCTCATGTCATTGGCCCGGAAAGCATTGGCTTCGGCTGTTGTATAGAGATCATAATCGGTTTTTCCGATGATCTCTTCCTGGGTACGCCCCACATGGCCGGCAAACGCAAGGTTACATCCCAGATACACCCCTTGCAGGTCCTTGTAGAATACCAGGTCTGGCATGGAATTGACCAGAGAGGTGATCAGCCCGAGCTGATAGCGGCTATGGGCCTCTGTCTGCCGTTGTTCAGTAATGTCCTCCCCGGTGCATATCACAAATTCAACCCGACCCTTTTTATTGCATTTCGGGGTTTTGATGATACGAATCAGCCGTTTTTCTCCCAGGGCATCGGGGACCCATTCCTCGCTGTAAATTGTTTCTTTTTTGGCAAATACCGCCTGGTTGCTCGATCGGCAGACAGCGGCCACATCCGGGGACAAAAAATCTTCCAGTTTCCGGTAGGCTATCTCTCTGGGATGAAAGCCCAGAAAATCGGCATGGGCCCGGTTGACCCGGCCATAGGTACCTGCATCAGACAGATACCACACCTGGGTTTTGATGTTGTCCAGCAACAGGCGCTGCTCTTCTGATTTTCTTTCAAGAATATCTCTGCTTTCCCGTGTTTTCCCGGACCCAGCCTTCAGGAAAGCCTTCAGTATCCTGCTATACCATTTCACTTGGATCATTTGATTAACGCACCCATATCTGAAGTTCAAGTTTTAAAAACTGATTTAAGTTGGTCAGATGCTTGTGAATTAGAAAAGATATTAATTTCTTATTATGGACGTAAAGATTT
>JAWOEP010000305.1:0-2913 GCA_046482705.1 Desulfotignum sp. | reverse complement strand
ATGCTGCAACCCATGGCCGTGGCCGCCATCGGTGGATTGGGGATGGAGATGCTGGTGGCCCTTTTCTGGATGCCCTGTATCTATGTCCTGGCATCGAAGCGCACATAGGCATCTATTCTGTTCTGCTGATCTATACGGAAAGCTTTTCCCAGCGCAGAACATGGGCCACCAGCATGCCTGCAATAAATCCGGCAGCCAGGTTCGATGCCAGGGTGATGCCCAGTATCAGTGTGGCGGCAAACAGGTCTTTGCGCTGATTCAGGTCTATCATGGCAAGGGTCAGTTGCGCGCCTGCGAATATGAGCAATACCCCCAGGATGGACATGGGGATTAAGTTGAACACCTGGACGATACTGTTGCCGAAAAGGATCGCCAGGCCCGCAAACAGCCCGCCGATAATGAGATTGGAACCAGCGGTCCGTGCGCCGAAGCGATAATGGGCGGAAAAAGGAAACGCGGAAATGGCGGATCAGAAAAAGCCTGTGGATAACCCGGAACGGGTATCGGCGGACACAAAAGATAACGGACGGAACATCCGCTTTCAACGGCAGTGCGGAAAACCGGTTCAAAGGGACCGTGACCCAGATCACCTGGGGAAAAATCAATACAGAATGTATCGTCAAAGTCTCGGATACCACCCATATCTGCGCAGTGTTGTCATCCAGCGGCACCTGGCTGTCCCGTATCCGGCAGGGGGATCCGGTGTGGGCGTTTTTTTCCTGTTTTTCCGTGGTGCTTCATCTGGATTGACCGGCTGCCTCCACCAGAATCACTGATTCTTCAGAATATCCGGGTGGAGAATGCCAAAAGGATTGAAACTGTTTGCGACCATCAGCCGGATTGCCAGAAACACGGTGATGGCTGTTCCTGAAGCCCCGGCCACGGCGGTATCGCCTGATTTGAACCGGGTAAAAGCCTGGCTGATGGTTTTGATATGGCTGCGGCCGGTGTCAAGGCATTGGTCTGTCTGCATTCATTCAATGCACTGAAATTCCTGGTTCTCTCCTTCAAGAGTTCACGGGGTGGTGTTCTGGATGACCTGTCCCTCCGGTTTGTCCGGCCGATGGCGCAACATGGAATATATCGGCATGGGGGTATCGATCCCTTTTAAGATGACGCTTCCCCTGTCGTAGACCGTCCAGATGTCTTGAATCAGTTTTCGGGTCTCTTCCCCGATAAGGATATCGCCACCGCAGGCATAATCAGACAGCCGGGCGGCAATATTGGTGACAGTGCCGGTTGCCGTATAGGTCATTCGGGTCCCCAGATCGCCTTTCAGCCGGGTCATTCCCAAAAGTGCATTACCTGAATTGATACCGATATTCACCGGAATGGGGGCCATGTCATCGGGCAGGGAACGACTGATGATACGGTTCTGGGCCATTATTTCAAAAGCGACCTTGATGGAATTGACTGCGTTTGTCCGGGGATCATGGTCTTTGAAAAGAATCATGAGCGCATCCCCCGCAGTTTCATTGATATCCCCGTGGGACCGGTGGATGGGATCTACAAAAGCGGAAAACATCCGCTCGATAATGGCGTTGATTTCCCCCTCCGATCGATTCGCCGACAGTTTTGTGTAATCTTCCAAATCCAGAAAGAGCACGGTAATTTCTTTTCGCTCCTTTTCCTTTGTGAGCAATTCAGGGTGTTTATCCGCCATATGCCTGACCGCATCCGGCACAAAAGGCGCAAGATGGGTCAATGTCTTGCTGATACGTATTTTTTCCTGGGTGGTCTGCCACTGGCGTTTGGCATTCAGGATAATAGCGCCCAGAATGTCGGCCGTATCTTTGATGAGAAAAAAATCTTCCCGGGAAAACCGGGTCAACGGCTGGATGACAACACTGACTGCTGCCACGACCTGCTTTTCGACAGACACGGGCACCGCACATTCAGACCCGATGGCGATGATGGTGCCATCGGGTCGCCGTACCGGTTCACTTTTGGGTACCACAACGGCTTTTCCCCGTGTGATCGCTTTTTGCACCGCCGGCCGATGCCGTTTACAGGATTGACAGTCCACAGGTTTTTTATACAGGGCACACTGCAGCGGTCGTGTATACTTCAATGCATCCGGATCAATCAGCAGAATACAGACTTCCATTGCATTGGGGATGATGGTACGGAGGGACTCCCGGGCCATCTCAATAATTTCGTTCACTTCTGTCAAAGCGGCTGTTTTTTTAATGAGATCCCGCTGAACGTAAAATCGTTTTTTATAAAATTGTTCCATAAACACCTCCCATGTTTTTCACCACATTACCATACTGGGGGCCGGTTTGAAACAATGACACCTGACAACCTGCTATGCTTGCCTGGTTCGGGGTGCTGATGGGGGGCAATAGGTAAATAAAGCATACCAAAACAATCTGAAATCTGATATCGTAAATTATTGGAATGGGGCCGACACCTGTGTGAGTTGACCAATGACAGCGGAAAGGAGATTGCTATGAAAAATGACGGAACCATATCTCTGGGGTTTGACAACAAAGCCTATCCTGCAGGCACGCACATGTGTCTTATTTACAATGATGAAACAGAACGCCGCAAAATCATATCAAAATTCCTGGAGGGAGGGCTTAAAACCGGAGAAAAAGTTGCCTATTTTGTGGATGAAATCTCCCCCATGGATATGCATGCAAATATCAAAATCATCGGCCGGCTTTCTGCGGCGGAAAACATTTTTCATGTGTTTCCCTCCAACGACAAAATTAGAGACTTTTCCACCCAGGCACTGAAGAAGGTCCCCGGGGCCGCAAGTTGCAGCATCTGCATTTGCGGTCAACCAAGTCCGTCAGGAGATCTGTTGCCTGATTTCTGTGATGGCTGTGATATCGGATCCCCTTCTGCCGATTCTGATGAAGAACTGGTGTGCCGGTTCGACGGCAGGGAAAATCATGATATTTATTT
>JAWOEP010000234.1:0-3252 GCA_046482705.1 Desulfotignum sp. | reverse complement strand
GTTATATTGACACCTTTGGCAATATAACGCACGGTCAGCAGCAGTCCCTGGTCAACAGGTTCAGGTGCATCCGGAACACAGCGGGTCAGCTCTTGTGCAGTATCTCCAAAGGCAGCCGGCAGCACACCTGCGGAAAGATGGGCTGCAACCGGCGCAAAAATATCCCGACCGTGGAAAGTCTGACTTATGCTGGAAAGAAAATACCGGGACCGGGTCAGGTGCACCACGTTTTTGATGGTGTTTCTGCGGGCTGCCTGCCACAAAAGGCCGTTGTCCGGCCCCACCATGAAATAATCACTGGTTTCCACCAGCACAGGCCTGCGCGATGACCCCACCCCTGGATCCACCACTGCACAGAAAATCGTACCCCCCGGAAAATAATCCATGGCTGTATCCAGCATGACAGCCCCGTACCCGATGTCCTGGGGCGGGATTTTGTGACACAGATCCACGATCACAGCCTTGGGATTTATGGAGAGAATTACCCCTTTAAGGATGCCGGCAAAAGGATCAATATCGCCAAAATCCGTAAGCAGTGTGATGGGACCGGGTGTAGACGTGTGCATATCTGCCTCCTGATTTTTTTAAAACAGTATACCTGGAATTTGGGTTAAAATCAGCTGCAAAAAATGCTATACTGCTTTTGCAGATCTGATACTGCTTTTTGGGAAAAACCATATATATGCAAAAGACAAAAGGATTTCTGCCTGATGAATATTCTCGTGGTGGATGATGAGATAGTAAGCCGAAAAAAAATGATGAAGATTCTTTCCGGGTTCGGCACCTGTGACGGGGTAAAATCCGGAAAGGGTGCATTGCAGGCCGTAAAAACAGCATTGGAAAACTGGCAGCTCTATAATTTGATTACCCTGGATGTTTCCATGCCTGATATCAGCGGGGTGGATGTTCTGTCCGCTGTACGGAAAATGGAAACAGACCGGGGCCTTACAAATGATGAGAAAAGCAGGATTTTGATGGTTACCTCCCATTCCGACATTGAAACGGTAAAAGCCTGTGTGGGAAAATGTGACGGATACATCATCAAACCCTTTAACAAGGACGTCATGACCGGTAAAATCAAAAAAACCGGTTTGCTGCGCTGAATGTATACCAAAAAAAAGCATTGCTGCCGTGGGTATTGAAATTGAAAAAAAATTTATGGTTACCGCATTACCCGCCGGTCTGGGCCCCGGCATTGAAATAACGCAGGGATATATACTCAACACGCCCGGCAAAGTGGTGAGGGTCCGGGTTAAGGGAAACCAGGGATTTCTGACTGTCAAGGGCCGGACCGTGGCATCTGAGCGGCCGGAATTTGAATATGAAATCCCTGTGTCAGATGCCCGGCAGATGCTGGATCTGTTCTGCGAGCCCCTTGTGATAGAAAAATGCCGGCATACCCTTGACCACCAGGGCATAAAATGGGTCATCGACCGGTTTTCAGGAGCCAACCAGGGACTTGTGGTAGCTGAAGTAGAGCTGTCATCCAGGGACCAGTTCTTTGCACTCCCGCCCTGGGCAGGCAAAGAGGTCACCGAAGATACCCGGTATTACAATGCCAGTCTGGTTCACCATCCCTATTGCACCTGGGGGGATCCACCGGAAAACCAGCTGTAATGGGGCATCACTGCGATGGGTTCTGCTCGTGACCGGGCCATGCTTTGATCACGCCCTGTAAAAGAATGGCCAGGGGGATGGCAAAAAACACCCCCCAGAAACCCCAGATACCGCCAAAGAACAGCACGGCCACGATTATGGCGATGGGGTGCAGGTTAATGACCTCCGAAAACAGGACAGGCACCAGGACATTGCCGTCAAGGATCTGGATAATGCCATAGGCCACAAGGGTCCAGGCCAGATCCGCGTTCCACCCGAACTGGAAATAGGCCACAAAGGCCACGGGAAAGGTCATCACAGCAGCCCCGACATAGGGGACCAGCACTGACATGCCCACAAGAAAAGCCAGCAGCATAGAAAAATTAAGCCCCATGACAACAAATGTGACATAGGCTGCTGCCCACACCAGAAGAATCTCCCAGAACTTGCCCCGGATGAAATTGCCCAGCTGGGCATCAACCCCCTGCCAGACCCGTTTGGCAAGACCCCGTTCCCGGGGCAGATAGTACCGGGCCCAGTTCAGAATCATTTCCTTGTCCTTGAGAAAGAAAAACACCAGCAGGGGCACCAGCACAATGTATACCACCAGGGTGAGAATGCCGACCACAGAGGACAGGGTCTGGCGCAGCATCTTGTCTGCAAAATTCGCGGTTTCCCGCCTGACCTGGTTGAGCACGCTTTCAATATCCACCTCCCTGAAAATGGTGGGATACTTTTCCGGGAGGGCCAGGATCAAATTCTGCCATGCACTGAGCATGGCAGGCACTTCCTGCAGCAGTTGTGTGGCCTGCCGTGTGAGAACCGGTAAAAGCCAGAACAGCAATGCCAGCATCACCAGGAAAAAAAGGGAAAAAACAATGCCCAGCGCCAGCATTCGGGGAACGCCGAACCGCTGCAGGGACAATATTATGCTGTCCAGAAGATAGGCAATGATCACACTGGCAATAACCGGCATCAGATGCTGTCCGGCAAAAAGTATGGTAACAAGGCCGGAGAGCAAAAGCAGTCCAAGAATAACCACCTGGGGATCGGAAAATTGTCGTTTAATCCAGTCCTTGATCATCAGCATAACAACAGTGCGCGCCTTTCAAAAAAGTTTCCTGCATCTATTACCGTATTCCGGCTGATTTTTCCATATTTTCCCAACCGGTTTTTTACAATTTTCATATTGTAACAGAAAGAGGGTATTCTTGAAAAGCGCTAAGGAAACCATCTGAATATTTGCTATAGCAGCGTGCGCTTCTATGGGGAACCCCTGGTGGTGTCCTGTGAACGGACCGTCAGAGTCGGAGGGGGCCGGGCACAGGCCACCACCAGGGGCGGGGCTTGGGACAGAGTGCTGTACAGAGCGATCGAAAACCTGGCATGCTTATGGCAAATATCCAGGAAAACTATTGATCAGGGCCTTATGATTTTTTATTTCAAAAGATCCAGGATCTGCCCCGCACCCCCGTATAAACGGTTGCCCCCAGCAGGACCATGGCAAGCACCAGCTGCAGCAGATCCAGACGAATTACCTCAATATGGGGATAATAGATGCCGGACAGGTTTTTCACCACCATGAAAATGCCGGTGATAATGAGCCCGGAAAGTGCAGCTGCTTTCACCCGGGCAGATGCGGTCATCTTTGTGTTT
>JAWOEP010000231.1:0-3139 GCA_046482705.1 Desulfotignum sp. | reverse complement strand
TGAGAAACCAGGGGGGCATGACCAGTGTCCACCGCAGCTGTGAAGAAGGGGAATGCGGGGCCTGCACCGTGCTGCTCAATGATGAACCGGTGAACGCCTGCCTGGTGCTGGCTGCCTCGGTACAGGGGGCATCCGTGTTGACCTCAGAAGGCCTGGTGAAAAACGGAAAACCCCATCCCCTGATGAAAGCCTTTACAGACGAGCTGGGGATCCAGTGCGGTTTCTGCACCCCGGGGATGCTCATGAACGCCTATGCCCTCATCAACCGGGCAGGAGACAATCTGCTCACCGACCAGGTGATCCGCAAAACCCTGGAGGGAAACCTGTGCCGGTGCACCGGGTATGTCAACATCATCAAATCGGTGCACACCGCCCAGAAGGCAAAGCTTGCCGGTGAATGGTGGTAGTAAAAAGGAAACAGCGGGTTTCACAAAGGGGGGAAATATGCCGGACAACAGCGCAGGAAACAATGCCATGAAAAATACAGTCAAAAAAAATTTTATCGGATCCCGGGCCATGCCGGATCTGGTGTACCATTCTCCAAAAGAGATCAGCGACCTTCTATCCATGGTTGATGCCCACGGGACCAGTGCCAGGGTGGTGGGCGGGTGCACTGATTTTATTCCGTCTGTCAGGACCGGAAGGTGGTGCTTTGACCAGGAACTCAATCTCATTGATATATCAAAAATGCCGGTACTCAATCAGATAGAAAAAACAGATGATGTGCTGAAAATCGGGGCAAGTGTCAGTTTAACCCGTATCCTGGAGTCACCGGAGGTAAAAGTCCACTGTCCGGTGCTGGCACAGGCAGTGGAGCAGATGGCCTCTTTGCAGGTGCGCAATACCGCCACCATGGGCGGCAATATCTGCATGGCCTCTCCGGCCGCAGACACAGTACCGCCCCTGCTGGTGTCAGATGCCTGGGTGATAATCCAGGATGCCCAAGGAGAACACAAGGTGCGGCTCACCGATTTTTTCAAAGGACCCGGCCTGTCAGTGCTGACCTCGGGCCAGGTCCTGACCCATATCTGCATTCCGGTAAAAAAAGCCAATGAAGCGGCCTGGTTCCAGAAAATCGGTACCCGGACCGCAGTGATTATTTCCGTTGTATCGGCTGCTGTCAGGGTAACCATATCCAACAAGGTCTGTGACACCGCCAGAATTGCTTTGGGGTCGGTGGCCCCCACCCCGGTGCGGGTGGCTGAGGCGGAACAGTTTCTGGAAGGAAAACCTTTGGATGACCAGGTGATCGCTGATTGCGCCCGAATGGCGGCCCAGGCCATATCCCCGATTTCCGATCTGCGCAGCTCAAAAGAATACAGAAAAGATGTGGCCCGGACTTTGGTGAAACGGTCCATACTTGCCTGCAGGGAGGCCTTGAAATGAAACTGTCCATAGCGTATCTGTCTGCAAAAGAAATTGATACCCTCCACGAGACTGCCTTGAAAATTTTACGGGATGTGGGCATGCGGTTTCCTTCCCCGAAGGCCCTGGAGATTTTTGACAGGGCCGGGGCAAAAATCCGGGACAAGGATATTGTGTGCATAGGAGAGGACCTGGTTGCAAAGGCCCTGGAAACCACCATCAAGCGGAAAGCACTGCGCCTGTGCGCCCTTGATCCGGAACGGGATGTGACTTTTGAAAACCATGACCCGGGCCTGGCCTGCATGACCATGGCCACCAGCGTGATCGATCCCTGGTCCGGGGAAAAACGGCCCGCCGCCATGGCGGATCTGTCCCGGCTGGTTCAGCTCTCAGACCGCTTGGAACATATCCGGGTGTCCGGCGGTCCGGTTACCCCCCAGGATGTGGACCACCGGATATGTGACTGGTACACCTGGGCCGGATGTATAAAGCACACCACCAAGCATATCACCGGCGGGGTTCTGGGAGAGCAGGGGGTATTGGATGCCATTGACATGGGGGCGGTGGCGGCCGGTTCCAGAGAAGCCTTTATAGAGCGGCCCTTTATTTCCGGGTGGGTCCTGACCCTGCCGCCCCTGAGCATGGACCTGGAATCGTTGGAAGCCATGATGGCCATGAACCAGCACCATATTCCCATCATGCTCAGTTCCGGGCCGATCCTGGGCAACACGGGGCCGGTGACCATTCCCGGCATGGTGGCTCAGGCCCATGCGGAAATTCTGGCCTGTATCACCCTGTCCCAGCTGGTGTCACCGGGTGCGCCCATTGTGTACACCAGTTTTGCCAGGGGTATGAACATGCAGACCTCCAATATTTCCATGGCAGGGCCGGAGTTTGCCGCATTAAAGGTGGCCATGGCCCAGATGGGGCAGTTTCTGGATCTCCCGGTGCGCATGCCCTCCATGCTGCGGGATGCCAAAATTCTGGATGCCCAGGCCGGGTTTGAAACCGGTATGGTGGGGACCCTGACATCATTGAGGGCGGATCTCATGGATGGGATGCAGCTGGACACGGACATGGTGGTGGATTATGCGGACATGGTGTTCTGTAACGACTGCATGGCCTTTATCCGGCATGCCATGCGCGATATGCAGATTGATGCCGACACCCTTGCTCTGGATGCTGTTGCCCAGGCCGGTCCCGGCGGCAACCTGCTGGCTTCTAAACATACGTTTGCGCATTTCAAGACCGAACTGTGGCATTCGGATCTGTTTGACCATGACAACTGGGACAAATGGGAATCCAAAGGGGCGAAAACCATCCGGGAAAAGGCATTGGAACAGACCCTGGCCATGCTGGAAAAAGAGCCTAAGTTGCTTGTGACTGAAAAACAGGCTGCAGCCATTGATGATATTGTTGACAGGGCCCTGCAGCAGAAAAAAACGCAGTGATTTTTTTATTCCCGGGATGCTGCGCTGTATGAAAAAGCACGAAGATGTCATTTCTTCGTGCTTTTCGTGTTCTTCGTGGTTTAAAAAAGTCAGTTGCCTGTCTGATAGAGGATTTTTAATGTTTCTGCGTGTGGTCAGGCAGTGCAGATCCATATTTTTCGGATGGGTTTTCTCCAGTCTGATTTTCATGGTTGACAGCCGGATGGCAAAAAAACTACAAATAAAAAAATAACATGGGAGGGTGATATGCGCAAAAAAACAATGCTGATCACATGGGCAGCCCTTTTGTTGTTTGTGTTTCCCGCCCAGGGGTTTGAAAACAA
>JAWOEP010000190.1:0-5903 GCA_046482705.1 Desulfotignum sp. | reverse complement strand
GATTTTTCCGCTGGTCAGTTCATTGATGCCCATGATCAGTTTTGCAATGGTTGTCTTGCCTGATCCGTTGGGCCCGGTGATGGCATAAAATCTTCCTTGTTCAAACGCAAAACTCACATCGTTGATAATTGTCTGCCCGGAAGGCGGTTCAGTGCCGGAATCCGATGCAGGGACTGTAAAGGTAATATTTTGTAGTTGCAGCATAAACACTCCTTTTACTTGTGCTTACATTCGTTATTTTCATTCCCAATCCCGGGGGTGATGATCCCCTGATGCACGCATCCTAAAAGATCGGTTCCACCGGCAAAGATAACGGCATCTTCTTGTCATTTGCATCCTATTCTGATGTTTCGGTAAACAGCCAGGTCTCCTGAGCGCGATGACAGTCGATACACCCTTTTACTTTTCCCGCAGTCATAACCTTTCCCTGCGGTCCGTATTTTGCCCAGAACCAGTCGCCTGCATCCGGATTATATCCCTTTTTCCTATACATCGGGGTAACTGCCATCAGTTGTTCTTTATCCTTGCCATAGTTCTCTTTGACAATGATGGCCCCATCCGGCATGGGTTTGTTCTCTTTGAGAGCGTTCAGGGCAGTGTCGTTGATATACAGCTTTAAATAAGCGCCATGAGGGCTTTGTCCTTCATATACGCCCTCTTTGCCCGGCCACATATCCCATTGCGTATAGGGATCTGTTTCAGAAATATAGGTCCAGAAAGGCGCTGCCTCAGGATCGGGCATATGTGCTTTTGCCAAAACCATTGTTGCCGCTGCAGCGATGAGTGCAACAATACCAATAATACGGGTTCTTTTTTTGATTTTCATGGGTTTTCTCCTTTTGAATAGTGGTTATTTACAAGTTGTCTGTTGGTATCAAATGATCCCGCAGGATGTTGGTATTTTCAGTGCAGGAATTTGATCATATTTTCACAGAATCAGTGTTTTACCATGGAGTTGTTTCGGCGCTGTTCCATCACCTTGGTTCCCGCAGTTGTTTACAACGTCTTCAAATAATCGATAATCGCTTCCTGCTGCGCTTTGGTCAGCTTGTCCTTGAAAACGGGCATATTCTCATAAGGGTCAATAAGCTGACGCTGCACGTTTTCTGTGGTTAACGGCCGGCCGCTTTCAGGAAGCTTCTGGCGGTCGAAAAGGCCTTTCAATCCCGGTCCCACTTTTGTTTCCCGACTGTCTGTAAAATGGCATTGGGCGCAGCCTTTTTTTTGAAAAAGAGCCGCTCCTGCTGTTGACGGTGCTTCGGCCGTCACCCAGGCGCGAATTCCAGCCATTACAATAATGGCGGCAGCAATGAAGCACAGGGTGGCACTTGTGACATATTTGAGTTCAACTTTGCGCATGGCGTATTTCTCCTGCTCTTAAAAAGCATTCAATCCAGGAATGAAAATATTTCAATCCGGATCTGCCGGTGTGAGACGGCCAGTTCATCCAGAGCAAAAATCATTGCAGCGATCAAAGGCGGCGGCCCGCAGACATAAAAGGTCTTGCCGGAAAGGTCCCGGCCGCAGTGACGGACGATCTTCTCACTATCGATGTATCCGCTTTCTCCGTTCCAGTTCTCATCCGGGTCTGATAGTACGTCTACGAGTTTCAACTCAGGATACGCTCCTGCTTCGATTTCCTTGATTTCCTGGTGGAATACGGCCTGCTCTAAATTCGGATTGCCGTACAGCAGCACCACTGAGTGACCCGCCTGAACATCACGCATATGCCGGAGCATACTCATTAGCGGCGTGATTCCGATTCCGCCGGCCAGGAATACCAGATCCTTTTCGTCCGGGTGAAGGGCATAGGTAAACCGTCCGAACGGGGCGTGCACGGCAGCCGTGTCTCCGGGGCGTGTCTCCTTGATGGTGGCGGTAAAGTCACCAAGCGCTTTAATGGTCGAGGTAATGAATTTTTTTTCAGCAGGGCTTGATGAGATCGTCCAGTGGTGTTCTTCCACCGGCAGATTCCGCCCCCGAAAAAACGTGATGAACTGGAACTGACCGGGCAGATATTCGAAAATCTTTTTTTCCTGCGGCGGTTTCAGTTTCACCGTCCATACATCGGAAGTTTCCTGCCGTAGATCAATCACTTTCCAGAGATTTTGCTGCAGCTGCAGCTGCCGCGGCCGAATTATGCGGTGCCAGACAAATACCAGCACGGCAGTGACAAAGAAAACAATCCACAGACCCTGCATATAAGGATGCTGAAGATCTTTGCCCACAGTGATGGAATGGATAAATGCGAAAACGATAATCATTGGGCCGAGAATATCATGCACAAACCGCCATTTCTCAAATTTCAGACGCAACTTTCGCTGATACCAACTTACACCGACATTGACCAGAACAAGCAGCAGTGTGATCTTACCCAGCCAGATATACCATGGCTGGGTAAGTGAAAGCAGCAAGCCCAGATTTCCGGAGCCTGCGGCGAGCAGAACCGGATGCAGCATCAGCAGCACTGCTGCAGCCATTGCCATGTATTTGTGGAACCGCAGCAGAATATCCAGGCCAAAAGGATGCGATATCCATTTGAACCGGGCCGCCAGAACGCCTTGCAGCAGAATGATCATAACTGCCGTAAGCGCTGTATTCCGTCCCAGCTCGTGAACGAAGCCTTTGGTTGTGATGGCAAGGGTGGTTACCAGTACTGCCGGAAGAATGAGAATAAGGGGATATAACACTATTCGCGACAATGGACTGAACATCATGCCTCCTTAGCTCGGGTGTATGTGATATCCAAAATAATTTCTCTCTTTGCTGCCGCTATGTGGACAGCAATTTGGCATTAACCGCTACAATGACCGTGGAAAGGGACATCACAACAGCACCTGCCGCCGGCGGCAGCAAAAATTGATAAAACGGGTATAAAACCCCTGCTGCCAGAGGAATGGCAACGGCATTGTAACCGGCTGCCCACCAGAGGTTCTGCACCATTTTCCGGTAGGTTGCGCGCGACAGTTTGATCACTGCGGTGACATCCCGGGGATCAGAGTGCACCAGCACGATATCGGCTGCTTCCATGGCCACATCCGTGCCTGCGCCGATGGCAATGCCCACATCAGCTTCAGCCAGGGCAGGGGCATCGTTTACCCCGTCTCCCACCATGGCCACACGCTTGTTTTCCTGCCGGATCTTTTTGATCTGCTCCGACTTTTCATCAGGCAGAATTTCCGCCATGTAATCATCCAGATTCAACTGGTCTGCAACGGTTTTTGCCACTGCCGCAGAATCGCCTGTGAGCATCATTACCTTGATGCCCATCTTTTGTAATCCGGACACGGCTTTTTTTGCCGATTCGCGAATCACATCCTCCAAAGCCAGTGCCGCTTCGATCTGATTATCTTTCAGAAGATAAACCAGGGTCTTTCCTTCATCTGCCAGCTGATCCAGTTTGTCCTGAAAGCTTTTTTCCACGGCAATATCATTTTCCTTTAAAAATCCCGGGCTCACCACTTTGATTTTTTTGCCTGCCACATCCGCTTTGGCACCTTTTCCCGGAATGGCTTCAAAATTTTCAGGGTCGGGGATATCAATATCGCGGTCCTTTGCCGCCGCAACAATGCCTTTGGCAATGGCGTGCTCGGACCGGGTTTCCAAACCGGCTGCAAGCGTCAGGATCTCTTTTTCAGAAAGACTGCCGAAATTCAGGATATCCGATACCCCGAACTGCCCCCGGGTCAGGGTGCCGGTTTTGTCAAACACTACCACATCAAGGTTTTTTGCTTTTTCAAAAGCGGTCCGGTCCCTGATGAGCAGTCCTTTTTTAGCCGCCATGGCGGTTGATACCGCCACCACCAGGGGCACGGCCAGTCCCAGGGCGTGGGGACAGGTAATCACCATTACCGTGACCATTCGCTCCAGGGAAAAGACAAATTCCCTGCCTGCCAAAAGCCATGCACCAAGGGTGGTCCCCCCGGCGACAAGCGCGATGACGGTCAGCCAGAAAGCGGCTCGATCTGCCGTGTTCTGGGCCTTTGATTTGGATTCCTGTGCTTTTTTCACCATGTCGACAACCTGGGAAAGATAGGTGTCGCCACCTGTTTTTTGTATCTCTACATCAATGGCGGAATCACCGTTGATGCTGCCGCCGATAACCTCATCGCCGGTGGTCTTTTCCACCTGCCTGCTTTCACCGGTAACCATGGATTCGTCAATGCTGGTCCGCCCATCTGCTATGACACCGTCAGTGGGTATTTTTTCACCGGGTTTGACAGCTACCTTGTCTCCTTTTTTAAGCTGTGATACCTTGACCTCTTCAGTTCCACCGTCTTCGGTGATGCGAAGGGCTGTTGAGGGCATCAGTTTGACCAGTTCCTCCAAAGCACCGGACGCACCCATTACCGAGCGCATTTCCATCCAGTGCCCCAAAAGCATGATGATGATGAGGGTGGCAAGCTCCCAGAAAAACACTTTTCCCTCAAGGCCGAATACCACGGCAGAACTGTAGGTATATGCAACAATAATGGCAAGGCCTATCAGGGTCATCATGCCCGGGTTCTTTTGGGTGATTTCATCAACAAGACCCTTTAAAAACGGCCATCCGCCATAGAAAAAGACAATGGTAGAAAATCCGAACTGGATATAGGCATCACCGGCAAAGTCCCATTGGCCGCTTACGCCCATAAACTGCTGGATCATGGGAGACAGCAGCACAACGGGAATTCCCAGAATCAATGAAACAAAGAACCTGCGCCTGAAGTCAGCTACCATGTGTGCGTGGTGATCAGCATGGTCGTGGTCCTGATGGTTGCTGTCATGGTTCTGGTGACCGTTTTCGTTGTCTTGGTTGTTGTTGCTCTGGTCCGCGTGGGTGCTGTCTTGTTTTCGGGCATGGGAGTTTTTGTTCATGGCATAAGCCTTTTTGGGTTGCGTTTACTGTTTCTCAATCGTGTCCCGGGCCTGCATCAAATTCCATAATTTTTGCAAACTGCTTGTCAATACCGGGGTGGACCGCGTGGTAAAGGGGGCTGTCCGGACCAACGCGGCCCCCCATGTCGTAGGTAAAGGAGGCTTTGCCTTGATGTCGGATCCAATATCCTGCAAGTACAGGACCCAATCCATCATAACAGGAATGAAAATGAAGGTATTCATCCCGGGGCCGGGGGCGGCTATTCACCCATTTTTGGGGGGCGTCTTCAAAAAATACCGGGTTGATCCGGTTCTGAGTCGGCACGTCAAAGCCTGTGTCTGTGAGCTGGGTCAATACGGCATCCCCTTCAAACAACAGGGTGTTTTCCGGCAGGTCACGGGTGTAAAAAGAATTTTCATTATAACAGACAAATGTCAGCCGGGTCAGTTCCTCTGGATTTTCCGGCTTGAAATAATATCCCACAAAGGGACCGAACCCCAGCACTCGGTCCGCTATCTGGATCTCAAGCCGATCCACATATCCTCTGGGTATTTTCAGGTTTGTTCCCGTGTCTTTTTTCGGCCCGGGACATCCGGAACAGATGATGGCCACTAAAACAAGGGATACCAGAAAGACAACAGGTATATTATGGTATCTGGCCGCCATTTTTTTCCTTCCATAAAAAATTGATGGCACCTATGCACAGGCCGAATATAAAAACCAGCAGAACAACCGCGGCAGGCCGGCTGCCTGTCCAGTCCGCAAGGGTGATCTGGCCCACATTGAAGGGATCATACAGCAATGGTATGAAAAATTCGTGCAGATGGGCAAAAACCGCTGCACCGGCCAGTCCGCCGATAAGGGCAAACAGAGTAGTTAAATACACGGCCATTGCCTTATTTAGTGTTGCCTTCATAGTTTTTTTAAACCTGAACCCAAGGATTACCCGATTAATCGATAACTATAAACAAACCGATATGCAGGATACGCCGATTTTGGTTTTGCCGGCAGCGAGGATCTCCGCTCCCCGCATATAGACCGGTTG
>JAWOEP010000131.1:0-3765 GCA_046482705.1 Desulfotignum sp. | reverse complement strand
TGCTGCTCGAGAAATACAAACTGGAGGACATGCAGAAAATGGGATTCAAACTTACTGCCAAAGACATTTACAATGTGAACAATGCCAGCATGAAAGATGCGGTAATGGTTTTTGGCGGGGGTTGCACTGCCGAACTCATTTCGGGCGGTTGATTAACGCCCCCCATGTCATAAGTTTTTCAGGAAGTATTTTAGGATTCATTAATCAATCGGGGAGGGAAATTCAATAGAATCCTTTTTTAATTCGATGAAATCAGACGATAATCTTAGGGTTACTACGATAATTTTAAGCCAATTGACTTAGAAAAACCAAAATGCTTCTCTATGAACAGTTCCGTCGTGTCCAGTCAACGGCAAACTGAATCATTTCAGAGGCGGAAGAGATGTGCAGTTTTTTTCGGATATTTCGGCGGTGGGATTCAACGGTTTTGGCACTGATGTTCAGTTCCGCAGCAATTTTTCGGGGCGGCAGCCCTTTTCCCATCAGGAGGAATACATCTGTTTCCCGGTGTGAAAGCGCAGTTACAGCGTCTTGGAAAAGATCAGCAGATCCCGAAGGCTGGGTCCTTCCCACATGGTGCTGCAGAAATTGCCGGCTCACCTGTTCGCTCACATATAGCCCGGTTTCCAGCACCTGGCGCAGGGCCGTGATTATATGGCGCACCGGGGCCTGTTTCATGAGATATCCCCTGGCACCGGCCTGCAGGGCGCGAATCGCATATTCCATTTCATCATGCATGGAATAGATCAGGACGGGTACGGGGCCGGCCAGGGCATGGATCTCGGAAATCAGGTCCAGGCCCGCAAGATCGCCGTCCCGTAATGAAATATCCAGAATCACCAGGTCCGGGGTGTCCTGCTGGATGGCGGCAAGGGCCTCACGGCTGTCCGCTGCCTCACCGCATACCGTGAGATCCGGTTCATTGGCGATCAGCTGCGCAATACCCCTGCACATGGCCGGGTGATCATCCACAATCAATATTTTTGTTTTATTGTCCATCTTTCAGCCGGACACACAACTGTGTGCCGGGGGTTGTTCCCTCCTGGATCGTGAGCCTGGCACTGATCGCCTGGGCCCTGGATGTCATCACCTTAACCCCCATCCCTTTTTGTGAAACCCATGTGTTTTGGTCCATTCCAGTACCGTTGTCCACTATCTGCAATACCATATACCGGTTTTCCCGGCCCCAGGTCAATGTAATTTTATCGGCACCGGAATGGCGGATGGCATTCAAGAGCGCTTCCTGGGCGATGCGGTACAGGTGATAGGCATGCAGTCTGGAAGGCGGGACAAGGTCCGGCGCCAGGGAAGTGGTGATGGAAATGCCGGTCTGATGCTGCAGTTTTTCTGCCAGCTGTGCCAGGGCGGAATGAAAATCGGTGATATCCAGGTCCACGGAAAACATGCCCTGGACAATGGCATAGGCTTTTTTGACAGCGGTGTTGGCGGCCTTTCCCAGAGATGCAGCCATCTGTCTGGCCGGCTCATCCTGCTGCGGCAGCCGGTCCTCCAGCAGGGCTGCCTGGATCTCCAGCCCTTTGAGATCCTGGCACAACCCGTCATGCAGCTCCCGGGACAGCCGGTGTTTCTCCCGGGCCGATACGGTTGTCAGGGCCTCCAGGTATTGCATGCGGGTGACGAATGCCCCGAAAATCCGGGCCGCAGCCTGGAGGGCATCCAGCTCGGAAGCATGCCATTGACGGGGGGCCAAGCAGTCATCGAATCCCATGAATCCCCACCAGGACCTGTCCGCAAAAATAGGAACCACTGCCAGGGATTGAATCTGCTGGTCCCCCAGGAATTCAGCCTGTTTTTCCGGCAGCCGGGACACGGGAGAGGCGATGACCCGGCCCTTGGAGAGCACATCAATCCAGTCGGTGAATCCCGCCTCTTCATAGGGGATATCCAAAAGCAGCGGATTTTTCTTCTGGGAGGAAACCTGATCATGAGACCACTCATACCGCTGGGAAGTCAGCAACTGTCCGTCCTGCCCGGTATGGTTTTCGAAAATATATACCCGCTGGACATCCGCACTTTCTCCGATCCGCTGAAGGGCCTTTTCCACCCCGTCCCATACAGACTGCTCCAGCAGATGCCCTGCCACCTCGCTCACCGCGCCCAGAATCTGTTCCCGTTTCACCAGTTCCCTGTGCAGCTTTTTGCGCTTTTCCTCGTCCCGGCGAAGATCGGTGATGTCCCGGTTGGCGGTTACCCCGCCGATTCTGTCCCCGCTGCTGTCATGGATCCATGACACCGAGGCCTCCACGACCAATTCCCGGCCTGTTTTATGGTACTGCCTGACCAGCCCCCGCCAGTTGCCGGTGCGGGCCAAAAGTTTTTGGGCTTCAGCCAGACTGGTGTCCAGCCAGTCCGTTTGCAGCAGATCATCGATAAGCCGGCCCAGGGCCTCCTGTACCGTGTACCCGTACACCTGGACCGCACCTGCATTCCATGAGACAATGCGCAGTTCCAGGTCCGTGGCAATAACCGCATCTGATACCTGTTCCAGCAGGGTGGTCTGAAATTCCTGCTGGGTCCGGGACTGCTCCCGGGCTTTTTCCAGGCTTCTGGCCAGAGTTTCAAAGGGATATTCCAGGCCTTCCACAATCAATGCCCGGTAAATCAGCAGAAACGACAGCACCTTGAGCAGGTGCCCCAGCATATTGGAAAATCCGTAAGGTGAAGCATAGCGGGTGAACATGAATTCCGATACCACGGTCACGAAAATGGCGCCGGCCAGCAGCGGGGCCACCCGGGTGCCGATCTTCCGACGCTGGTGGATGGTCAGCACCCCTGCACCGGTCAGAAGGGTCATGATGATGTATTCACTGGCGGTTTTGAAACCGGTCAGGCCGGTATCCGGGTCGAAACACACGGGAAACAGGTCCCAGGACAGAATCATTACCGACATGATTACGGCTGCCAGGGTCAGCCCGATCATGCCGTTCCGGGCCAGCCGGACCGAAGACATGCTCAAAGGAAACAGGATCAGAGCCGCAGTTTCGATATACCGGGCCGCTATCCACATCTGGGTGGCCAGATCGGCCCCGGTTTCGGCAAATACCCCCATGCCGTCATAGGCCAGGGTGTGCAGCAGATCCATTCCCCCGATAAGCAGATAGCCCAGACCCAGCATCATCAGGCCGGGAGGGGTATTCATACGTCTGGCATTCCATATGAGCAGAAACAGTCCCCAGGCCACGGCCACGGCCCACAGCTCCACAAGGGTGTGGAACAGCAGATAGTTGTGCCCTGACAGCAGAAACAGGGCAAAAAGCGCGGCTGCTCCTATTACAGCCAGGCCCATGGGACCGGGATATTTTCCTGTAACTTGTTCAGCTTTGTTTTCAGCTTCCGGCCATCTCAAACAGTGAAAACAGCTTCTGAAAGATAAATTTTTCATAATTGTACCTACCACCGCTTTCTCAACTGACAGCCAGCTGGTACACTTGGTCGATCTTTGAAAATATTTTTTCCCAGGTATAGGGAAAGGTTTTGGTGCAGGCATAGTCCCAGTCCGGTTCTGCGCAGGTTTGTACTTCATGGATGGATTGCGCCAGAACCGTTGCCAGGCGGACCTCCAGATCTGGGATGTCGGCTTCAAACGGGGTGTCAATGGTTTCAAGCGGGGGCATCCCGAAACTTTCTCTATCTCGTATCAACGAACTACGCCTAAGATGATTTCTCCAGAAACGGAAGAGGCTATAGAACACGAGCTGATGCGCGAGAATGGCCTCATCGACGATCCTGAGATACCGATTTCTA
>JAWOEP010000063.1:0-3422 GCA_046482705.1 Desulfotignum sp. | reverse complement strand
GAGGGGGAACTTTTGACCATGGATGATGTGGAGGCCCGGAATCTGGGATTTTCCAGGGCCAGTGTCAGTGACCTGGACCAGGCACTGGCACAACTGGGATATGAAAATTATACCCTGAAATACATGACAGAGTCCTGGTCTGAAAGCCTGGTCCGGTTTCTCCAGCCGCTGCTGCCCATCCTCATGCTGGTGGGGCTCGGTTCCCTGTATACGGAGATTAAGGCTCCGGGATTCGGGGTTTTCGGGGTCATCGGTATTGTCTGCCTGGGACTGGTATTTTTGAACCAGTACCTGGTGGGACTGGCAGATTACACCGAGCTGCTGCTGCTGCTCATCGGCACCCTGCTCATGGTGGTGGAAGTCCTGGTGCTGCCGGGGTTCGGCGTGGCAGGCATTGCCGGAATCCTGGTGCTGGCAGCCGGCCTGGTGCTCTCTTTTCAGGGATTTGTGGTGCCGGATCCCAAAATGCCCTGGGAAGGCCGTCTTTTGATCCGGAATATAGCCATGGTCCTGGGGGCTTTTGCCGGGGCCCTGGTTTTTTCTCTGTTCATGCTCAGGTATGTGCTACCCGGTGTGTCCAGGCTGATAAAAGGCCCGTATCTGGAAGCCACCCTTGGCGAAGCCCTGGTGGGATCAGATGAATCCCGGTCCGTGACGGTGGGACAATCAGGCACGGCAGTGACTGCTTTGCGGCCTTCGGGAAAAATAAAGATCGGTTCCCGGAAAATCGATGCCATTACCAGAGGGGAGTTCCTGGATCCCGGCACCCCTGTAACCGTGGATGCACTGGAACAGAACCGCGTGCTGGTGAGAGCTGCAGACAGATCTGCATCCAAAAGGAATGAATCATGAAATCCTATTTAATGCCCATTGCACTCCAGCTGCTGGGACTGGCGGTCATTGTGATGGAGGTTTTTGTGCCCTCTCTGGGGCTTTTATCAGTTATGGCTGCCGGAATATTATTGTATTCCCTTTATCTGGTATTTTCCACCATTTCTTATTCTATGGGTATGGTGTTTCTGGGGGTGGATATTTTATTGATACCGGTTATTCTGGTTCTGGGATTCAAGGCCCTGGGGGCCTCTTCTTTATCCCTGCATAAAAAATTGTCCAGCAGGGAAGGGGTTTCTTCCCAGGCCCCGGATCTGGTATCATGGAAGGGAAAAAAGGGAGAAGCAGTAACGGATTTACGGCCTTCAGGCACGGTAATGATAGAGGAAAAACGCCTGGATGCGGTAACCGACGGAGAATATGTGGATGCCGGTACACCGGTTGTGGTGACCCTGGTGTCGGGAAACAGAATCGTGGTTGACAAAATCGAATAAGGAGAAGCAGACATGGAGTTTATGTACATCCTGATAATTATTGCCGGTGTAATCGGCGTGGCCCTGTTTTATTTTATTTTTGCCTATATTGCCCTGTGGCTCCAGGCATTGGTGTCCGGTGCAAAGGTCGGGCTGATCAACATTATTTTTATGCGGTTTCGAAAAGTCCCCCCCAAACTGATTGTGGAGTCCAAGATCATGGCGGTGAAGGCAGGTATGGAGATTCCCACGGACAGCCTGGAATCCCATTATCTGGCCGGCGGAAATGTGTCCCGGGTGATCCAGGCCCTGATTGCCGCAGACAAGGCCAATATTGATCTGACCTTTAACCGGGCGGCCGCCATTGACCTGGCCGGCAGAGATGTGCTGGAAGCAGTGCAGATGTCGGTGAATCCCAAGGTCATTGAAACCCCGCTGGTTGCGGCCATGGCAAAAGACGGCATTCAGCTCAAGGCGATTTCCCGGGTCACGGTCCGGGCCAATATTGACCGCCTGGTGGGCGGGGCTGGTGCTGAAACCATTCTGGCACGGGTGGGAGAAGGCATAGTCACCACCATCGGGTCTGCCGAGACCCACAAAAATGTGCTGGAAAACCCGGATATGATTTCCAAGACAGTATTGAAAAAAGGCCTGGATGCCGGCACTGCCTATGAAATTCTGTCCATTGACATTGCAGATGTGGATGTGGGCAAAAACATTGGCGCGGAACTGGAAACCGACCGGGCCGAGGCAGACAAGAAAATTGCCCAGGCCAAAGCGGAAGAAAAGCGGGCCATGGCATTTGCAACAGAACAGGAAATGCGGGCCCGGGTACAGGAAATGCAGGCCAAGGTGGTGGAGGCGGAAGCCCAGGTGCCCCTGGCCATGGCAGAAGCCTTCAGGAGCGGCAACCTCGGCATCATGGATTATTACAAAATGAAGAATGTGGCAGCTGACACAAAGATGCGGGACCAGATCGCCAAGGGTGAAACAGACACCACCCAGACAGATCAGAATATATAAATCTTTACAGCCGTGAATCCCGTAAAAGTTATCATTTTATGGGATTCATGGCAGCACAAGGAGTACCATGAATATGGAAACCCTTATTAATGTAATTCTGGTGGTTTTTTTTCTTTTGTTTACCCTGCTTTCCAAAACCCTTGCCTCCAGAAAGAAAAAAACCAACGGGATTCAGAAAAAATTGTCAAAAAATCCCTTGTTTTCTTTTTTTCAGAAAATCAGGGACCAGGTACAGGAATCTATTCAGGAACTGGAAAAACAGGCCAGGCAGGAAAAACAAAAACAATCGGCAGACACGGATTTCTGGGATGAAATGGCAGAGCAGGAATGGACAGCAGGGGAACTGGCAGAACACGAAACACCGGCCGAGGCTGAATCACCTTCTTTGGCATCCCAAAGCCCTGCCATAGAAGAGCGTCAAACACAAAAACACCCCCCCAAAAGACCTGAAAAACAGCGTGGTGACCAGACAGTGCCGCCGCCAACCATTCATCCTTATGGCAAACGTCCCAGCCTCCGCCAGGCGGTTGTCTGGGCGGAAATCATCGGCAAGCCCGCGGCCCTGCGGAAAGATCACTCTGATTTTATCATATAGGTTTTGAATATCTTTTCGTGGGAGATATATTTTTTGCGGGATACGTCTTCCAGGTACAAACGGATGGCATTGACCCTGCCCAGGATTTCCGATTCCGCCCGCTGGCGCATCAATAGTTTTGTCTGGATGATTTCCTGCTTCAAAGAAGGCGTCTTAGGGGTCTCATGGTATTTTTCAATCTTGTACCTGATACGTTTTGCAATCAATTCTTCTCTCATATCATTGTGGGCCGTGTTTAAATACAGCACCTCGGGCATAAGATCCGCAAAATGGGTGACAGCGATGATATCTTTGTGCCTGAGCCAATATCCCATGAGAAACTCAGGTTCAAGGTCCTTGTAATTCTGCAGCGGCATGTACATCCGCCGCAGGTACAGGAGTACTTTTTCCGTTTTTTTTCTGTGACCCCCGATGATGACAGACCCCCCTACTTCATCTTTTCTCACCCCTTTGGTCCAGGGGGCCCCGGTGATACCGAAATCAATGCACAATGGAATCTG
>JAWOEP010000007.1:0-8657 GCA_046482705.1 Desulfotignum sp. | reverse complement strand
TCATGGGCAGCCGGGACGACCCCCGGTCCAGAATATACCCGTTCAAGGTCCATAAGGGCAAACAACCCTATGACAGCATACGCAATACCATGGCGGCGCTGCATCTGTTCAGCCCAAAGGAGGAAACCGCCTACTGGAGGTCCTACGACTGGCAGAAGGCCATCAAAGCGGGTATGGAATATGTCGGTCTGGCGTACGGAGGCGAGTTCGGGTTCGTGGAAACCATATATCATTTTCCCATTACCCATATGGTCGCCCCCAAAGAAAACCGGATCAGCTGTGAGGAATGTCACAGCCGGGACGGCCGCCTGGCCGATCTGGCAGGATTTTACATGCCCGGCCGGGATCACCACGCAGGACTGGACATGGTGGGGTGGATCGGTGTGGTCCTGAGTGTGATAGCGGTAATCCTTCACGGTACCTTCAGAAAAATTGCCGGAAAAAAAACACAAAGGTGAAATACATCATGAATGCAAAAAACATCATCTATCTTTATCCGCGTTTCGAGCGTTTCTGGCACTGGGCCCAGACCCTGCTCATTGTGGTGCTGCTCGTCACCGGCTTTGAAATCCACGGCACCTATGCGCTGCTGGGTTTTGAAACCGCGTTCACGGTCCATAATTTCTGTGCCTGGGCCTGGCTGGTTCTTTACGTCTTTATCGTGTTCTGGATGGTGACCACCGGTGAATGGCGGCATTACATACCCACATTCCGGAAACTGTACGATGTGAGCTGCTACTATGCCTACGGCATTTTCAGGGGAGAAGTCCACCCCGTGCCCAAAAGCGTGCGGATAAAGCATAACCCCCTTCAAAGGCTCACCTATCTGGGGATCGTCTCGGTCCTGGTTCCCTTTCAGATGGTCACCGGCTTTTTTTATTACTACTACAATTCCTGGCCCCTACTCGGACTGGACTGGCGGCTGGGAACAATGGGTTTTCTACACATGGCCGGGGCTTTTGCTTTTCTGATATTCCTGGTGGTGCATCTGTACATGATCACCACCGGCCCCACCGTCATGGCCCACACCCGGGCCATGTTCACGGGCTGGGAAGAAGTGGAGGACGTACAGGCCTGTGAATGGGAAGACAAATCCCAAAAAAAGGAAACAGGTGCAGCCCTGAATGCCTGAAAGCAGGGGGCACCGGTCAGGGCCGGCCGCATTCCGGCGTCGTGGCCACAACCGGTTATTTGTACAATGCCGCCAGCCTGTCTGCCGGAACCCCGAAATGATACAGCAGCCGGATCAGCCAGTTGCGGAGGGTGCAGATTGCAATGCCTTCCTTTTTCCACCGCCGGGAAGATGTGGTGGATTTCTGCTTCAGGATATGGATGCGGCAGCCCTGCTTTCTGGTCCGGGTCATCAATTCCAGGTCCTCCATGATGGGGATTTCCAAAAATCCGCCCACCCGGTCAAAATAGTCTTTTCTGAGAAAAATGCTCTGATCACCGTAGGGCACCCGGGTCAACCGGGACCTGAGATTGGCAAACCATTCAATGATCTTTAGAGGGATACGGTCATCATCGATCCCCAAAGAAAACGCCCCGCCCACCATGTCTTTTTCCCCGGAAAGCACATGTGTTATCAATTTCGGTGCATCCCCGGGCAGCATGGTATCGGCATGCAGGAACAGGAGAATATCTCCTTTGGCCATGGCAGCACCCTGGTTCATCTGCCTGGCCCGCCCCCTGACGGAATGGATCTTTTTGATCCAGGGCAGCGCAACAGCAGCAAGGGTGTCGCCTTCAGGGCTGCCGTCCACCACAATGATTTCATGGGCCGGTGCGGGAAAAATCGTCTGTACGGTTTCAAGAAACGCGTTGATGGTTTTTGCTTCCCGGAAAACCGGCATTATGACGGAAATGTTCATATCACGGACTGCCCTGTCTGGTTTCATCTGTTCGGTGGCTGGAGAACAGATCCGTTTTCTGCTGTAACAGCGTTTAAATCCTCCAGGGTATCGATGTCTCTCATGGCTGTCAGCAGGAAGGGTTTGCGCCGGCTTTCCGCCAATTTCTTCAGGGTGATGTTCAGCACATCCGGCGTGCTCCAGGGTATATCATCAAACATTTCAGGAAAAAAGCGGTCCTGTTTCATGGCCACCAGGTAGTATCCCCCGTCCAGGGCAGGACCGATCACCACATCACATGTTTCGACGCTTTTTGCAGCCTCATCAAGGGTGGCGGCCGGCAGATGGGGCAGGTCACTGCCTGTCAGAATGACCCGGTCAAACCCCCGGGCGAATCCCTGTTCAAAGGCATCCCGCATTTTATGACCCAGGTTCAAGCCTTTTTGCACCATGAAATCGAACCCGCTGCCAAGCCATTCCCGATAATCGGAAACCGGATGATCCGGATGACAGCTGATCACGGTGTCAAAGCCTGTTGACCGGCAGGTTGCCAGCATGGTCCGGACAAATCCGCGAAACAGCACAGCTGCTTTTTCCATGCCGATCTGCCTGCCGAGCCGGGTTTTGACCGACCCTGCCTGCGGATACTTTACCATAACAATAATGGCGGTACGTCTATGCATGTAACTTCCATCAAAAATGGATTTTCCAACTGCCCTAAAGCCGCTCAAGGGTAGCACGCCCCTTGTTTTTTCAACAGGAAATATATCAGCAGATGCATTATTCATATTTGGCATGCAATCGAAAAAACCGATATAAATCTATAATCCTATCAAAATTTGAAATTGGACAACACACAGCTTTCTGATATAGTTTTTCTCATTGACTACATGATTTTAATTTCCATTACAACAGGAAAAAACCATGATTTGTATCGACATCCCGGGTGTGGGGAAAAAAGAGCTGCATCATATTGTATTCGATTATAACGGCACCATTGCCATAGACGGGGTCCTGATCCCGGGTGTAAAAGAGGCGATCCGGTCATTTGCCGGGAAGATTGCATTCCATGTCATCACGGCGGACACCTTCGGGTTTGTCACAGACCAGGTGTCGGACATCGACTGCGAAGTCATCATCATCCCCGCTGGAAACCAGGCCCGGAGCAAACAGGATTTCATCGCAGGACTCGGGGCCGGGAGCACCCTGTGCGTGGGCAACGGTGCCAATGATGAACTGATGCTCAAGGATGCTGCTGTGGGAATTGCCGTTCTCCAGGAAGAAGGCCTGGCCACTGCCGCCCTTTTTGCCGCCGACCTGGTGGTCAAAGATGTTCTGGATGTCTTTGCCCTGCTCAAAACACCGGAACGGATCATGGCCACCTTACGGAAATAATTCACTATTGATTTTCTCTATGTTTCATGGAAAACATATGCATATTAACAATTTGACTCCTTGTAATCCCATCAGGTATTAACACCCAGGTTTTGACATATTGTACCGGTTCAATCACGCCGGATACCGGGTGTACCGGGTATACCGGGTTGATGAACCGGGTGCTGCGGCATGTAACCGAAATTTGATAAGGAGTCACATCCATGACAAAAAATGTGTTGGCTACCCGCACAGGTATCATTGCGGTGGGGGCGGTAATCGGGATTTTGGCCCCGCTGCTTCAGAAACTGGGAAACCCCGGAAACATGGGCATCTGCGTGGCCTGTTTTGAAAGGGATATCTCCGGTGCTTTTGGATTTCACCGGGCCGCGGTGGTGCAGTATCTGCGGCCTGAGATCATTGGCTTTGTGTTAGGCTCACTGGCGGCTGCCCTTGCGTTCAAGGATTTTCGTCCCAGGACCGGGTCTGCCCCGTTTGTGAGATTTGTGCTGGGGGTGTTTGCCATGATCGGTGCCCTGGTGTTTCTGGGGTGCCCCTGGCGGGCCCTGCTCCGGCTGGCCGGCGGGGACCTGAATGCGGTGCTGGGACTGGCCGGTTTGATTTTCGGCATCTGGCTGGGTACCCTGTTTTTGAAAAACGGATACAACCTGGGCCGGACCCAGAAAACCCATGCAGCAGCCGGACTGCTCATGCCCGTGGTGATGGCGGGTTTTCTGGTTTTGATGCTGCTATTTCCCCAGGTGGAAGGAGAGCCCAAAAGCGGTATTCTGTTTTACAGTATCAAAGGACCGGGCGCCATGCAGGCACCGCTGCTCATTTCCCTTGGTGCCGGCCTGGTGATCGGATTTCTGGCCCAGCGCAGCCGGTTCTGCACCATGGGGGCATTCAGGGATTTTGTACTGTTCCGCCAGATGCACCTGCTCACCGGTGTCATCACCCTGCTGGTGGTGGCAGGCATCTTCAATCTCATTTTTGGCCAGTTTGCCATGGGGTTTGAAAAACAACCGGTGGCCCACACCCAGCACCTGTGGAATTTTGCCGGCATGGCCCTGGCCGGTCTGGCATTTGCCCTGGCAGGGGGATGCCCCGGGCGCCAGCTGTTCATGGCAGGTGAGGGAGACGGGGATGCTGCCATATTTGTATTCGGTATGATTGTCGGGGCAGGTTTTGCCCACAATTTCAGTCTGGCCAGCTCGCCTGCCGGGGTGGGACCCCACGGGATCGCAGCGGTTATTATCGGATTTGCCGTCTGTCTGGCTATTGGCTTTACAATGCGCAAAAAATAATCAAGGAGACATGATCATGACAAAAACCGTTGATGCCAGGGGCCTGTCCTGCCCCCAGCCCGTTCTCATGTTCCTGGAGGCGGTCAAATCGCCTGAAGATAAACAGTTTGAGGTGCTGGTGGACACGGAGGCCTCCAGGGAAAATGTATCCCGGGCCGCTGAGAGCCGGGACTGCCGGGTGACAGATATCCAGGAAACAGGGGATGAATATCATCTGACCATCGTGAGAAACACATAACATAATCCAAGAAGGGCCGGTTTGTTCAATTTTTTTAAAAAAACTCGCACCAGGCAGGACTCAGGGCGAAACAAGGACAGGTTGCAGTCGGATCACGGTATCCTGGTGTTTGAACATACCAGTGAGGTGATCCAGGCGGAAAGACTGCTCAAAACCAGCGGCTGGGATGTCCGGGTCATGGGTCCGCCCCCGGAGATCCAGACCGGGTGCGACCTGGTGATCCTGTTTCCCTTGATCGAACAGCTGGAGATTGTCCGGCTGCTCACATCCCGGTCCAATGCACCGCTCCAGGTGGTGCCGGTGACCGATCCGCTGCTGGAACCGGTGAGCCTTTTCCAGGTAAAGGATTTTGGCGATTATCTCATGGTCCGGGCCGCCAACATGAAAATCACCGTTGACAAACAGACCCTGATCATCGTCAATGTGTCCGGCGGCGGATGTCCGGATGTGCCCTGGCTGGCGGGTGAAATGGTGGGAAAACCACTGACATCCGCACCGGACCCTCTGGAGATCGGGCACACCCTTTGCGGATATGCCCTGGGGCTGGCGTTAAAGGAGATGAAAAACCAATGCTTGCCATAGCGGGAACAGTGCCGGACAATGCATTCGGCCTGACTGAGGGACGGGTATCTCTGGCAACAGACCATCTTTGTCTGGACGGGAAAACCATCCCGGTGAACCGGGGGACTCCCGCCCTTTTAGGGGCGGCGATCCAGACCCTGACGGTGTTCGGTCAAGACCATGTCACCGGATTTCTGGCCGGGGATACCGGACCCGGGCGCGGCAGCAGGCAATTGTATGAATACCTGGTCAACACCCCTTCCCTGTCGGACATCCACACCCTGGTGTTCCATTATCTGCAGCCGGACACCGACTGGCACAACCGGGTGATGTTCAAACTTCAGGACATGGAAAAAAAACCGGTTTTAATTGCAGATGCCGGATTCATGTATGCCGCCAAAATGAGCGGTGCCGCCCCTTCTTATGACCTGTTCACGCCGGATGCCGGAGAACTGGCGTTTCTGGCGGATGAAAACGCGCCCCACCCTTTTTACACCCGGGGGTTTATCCTGCACACGGACAATCCGGTCATGGATCTGGTGCACCGGGCCTATGCCCATGACAACGCGGCCCGGTATCTGCTTGTGAAAGGCGCTGTGGATTATGTCATGAACAGGGAAGGTGAGCTGTCTCGTGTGGGCGGACCGTCTCATGAAGCCATGGAAGCCATCGGCGGCACCGGTGATACCCTGACAGGCATTGTTGCCGCCCTGATCAGCACCGGCATGGATATCCCTGAAGCCGCATTCACCGCAGCCAGAGCGAACCGGGTGGCAGGTCAGTACGCAGCCCCGACCCCGGCCACCCGGATTACGGATATTATCTTGCAGATCCCCCGGGCCGTTGAGTTTGTCCTGAATGAGATCAAGCAGTAACTGCTTTTCTCACACGGTCTATCCTTATTCGTTAGCTGTCCATATATTTTGTATTGAACATATCAATAATCTCTAAAAAGTCTTGCGGTAATCTTTTTCTCACTTCCGCAATAATCTCCAAAGGAATTTCCTTATAGAATGCCTGCGCAATTCCACCCGCAATACAAGCTAATGTATCACTGTCTCCACCTAATGATACAGCTTTTCTGACAGCATCCTCATAATCGTCTGAATCAAGAAAGGCTATTATGGCCTCTGGAACTGAACCCTGACAGGAAACATCAAACCTGTAATGGGGTCTGATTTCATCAATTGTCCGTTTAAGGTTATAACCGAATCGTTCACTTATTTCTTTTCGGATATTTTCTTTGCTTTCTCCTGTTCGAGCAAGAAAAACAGCAAGTGCGGCAGCTTGTGCGCCTTTGATTCCTTCTACATGATTATGAGAAACTTCAGCACTTTTTTGGGCTTCTGATAATACTGTTTCAACGGTTGAAAAAGCAAATCCTACCGGACTTACACGCATAGCAGAACCGTTTCCCCAACTGTTGTAAGGTGTAATCTCGGATTCGAATATCCAGTCAATAAATGCTCCGCCGTAGCCCGCATCTGGATAGTTACGTCCAAAATATTTCAGTGATCTGGCATAATCCGTTTGATTTAAGATGGCATCCGCAATCGCTATTGTCAAAACCGTATCATCAGTAAAACGCGAGTATCTCCGGAACAACTGAAAATCTGTAGTTTTTATAGCACTATGCTCATAAACCGAGCCTATTATATCCCCTGCAATTACACCAAGCATATCAGTTCATCCTTGCCTGACCGCCTTTTGAATAAGTTTGTTATCGATTGGTAAGTTCGTCGCCATAACGATCCTCCCCCTTTTTTTGTTTACCCAGGATATTACACATAAATTTGTGTGACTTCAAACAAAATTTTAGATTACAACCAGTCACGCATGACGGACACAAGAAACATGAAAGCCATCAGTCAGTAACCGCTATTTCGCCCCCTGTTCAGCTGCCAGAAGTGCCGCCCCATAGGCGCCTGCCAGCTGGGGATCGGATGGAATCCGGATCTCCCGGCCCAGTCTGCCGGACAGCAGTTCAACCATGCAGGGATTTTTGGCCACCCCGCCGGTGAACACAATTGGCCCGTCCGAAGACACCCGGTTGATCATGCCGGCGGCCCTCCTGATCACACTGGTGTGCAGGCCCCGGGCGATCTCTTTTCGGTCTTCGCCCCGGGCGATCAGGGAGGTGACCTCGGATTCGGCAAACACTGTGCACATGCTGGAGATCAGCAGGTCTTTTTCAGCAGCCAGAGCCTGGGCACCGAACTCCGCCAGGTCAAATCCCAGGGTGGCGGCCATGATTTCCAGGAACTTGCCGGTGCCGGCGGCACACCGGTCGTTCATTTCAAATTTTTTCACCCTGCCGGTGTCGAACAGGGCAATGGCCTTGCTATCCTGCCCCCCGATGTCCAGGACCGTGCGTGCATCGGGAAATTCCGTCCAAGCGCCCCGGGCATGGGCCTTGATCTCCGTGACCGTGGGGGCATCAAAAGACAGTTCAAACAGGTTCCGGCCGTATCCCGTGGCCATGATCCTGTCAAAAGACACCTTTTCAATGAGTGTGTTGGCTGTGGCCATGGGATCGAATCCCGTGTCGGCCCGGAAGGTTTCCCGGACGGTGCCGGTCCCATCCACCACCACCAGTTTGATGGTGCGGGAGCCGATATCAATACCGGCATACCGCACCGCTGTTGTGTCTATGGTCATGGTGTTGCCTACCTGAGCTGCTCGATAAAGGCTTCCACCCGGGTTTTGAGCTGCCCCGCATCTTCCATGCCGTAATCGGTTTCCACCCGCAGGCAGGGAATGTTTTTTTCTTCCAGGGCCTTTTCCACGGGAATGGATTCCATGAGATAGGGCTGGCAGAACTGCAAGCCGTAATGGATCACGCCCTGGGCGTTGTATTTTGCGACCATCTCCTGGATATGTTCCAGGCGCTGGGGATTGGGGGTGAATATGGCGCAGTCCACCTGGAAATACCGGTCCACGATGGCATCCATCATCTCATCAACTGTGGTGCCGGTGTTGTCGGTGAGGTTGCGGGTACCCCGTTCCCCAACACAGGATTCTTCGCCCACGATCACCGCCCCTGCGGTTTCGGTTATCATGTGCAGTTTCCAGTTGGGAACGGCCTGGGGGCAACCCGACACCAGGATCCGGGGGGTGTTGGCAGGGAATGCCCCAGTTTTTTCCTGGATTCGTGTTTCCAGTTCATCACAGATTTTGTTGACCGATTCGGTAAACCGGGCAGGATTGTCATAAAAGAACACCTGGTTGGCCAGCAGGGCATCCAGTCCGGATATGGGAGCGGGATCAGCCTTTCTCAATGCAGACAGCCGGTGGATGGCGGCCCGCTTGGCGTTTACCACGTCAATG
>JAWOEP010000432.1:0-3402 GCA_046482705.1 Desulfotignum sp. | reverse complement strand
CGTTCCATGGTCTGGTCTTTGCCGCCGTTCAGGGTATCGCCCAGCTGACGGCCATGTACCCGCATCCGCCTGCGCAGGACCCGTTCCGCTTCAGTCAGATGGGCAAAAGGGGCAGGTTCCCCCACACCCAGCTGACCCAAGGCGGCGGATGCAGCATGTTCGGCAATTTTGCGGGCATCTTTGACGGTTTTTTCCAGAGTGTTGCGGAGTGGTTTATCCAGTGGTTTCATGTGCGGTTCATTGCCTCTTTTTGTTTGCTTTCAACCGTTTAATTGAAATTCAATTGCATTCAATGCAATTGGGTGTGCAATTATAAGGATTATTGCACGATAGGTGCAACAATTACGCCATGTGAATATTGCACAAATGAGCAGTTAACATTCAATGCAGCATTTAGGTAAAATAAATGCTGCATTGAATGCTGTATTGCATTTAAAAGCGCATTCAATCGCCATGTTCACCCAGCCCATATTCGTAACGCCCCTTTCTACCAGGCCCTGGTCGGGAAATTTCCGGATTTTCATCTGCCAGTTCCTTCATGAGTCGAAGTACCTTGTGCCGGCTATATCGGGTAATCTGGCGGATTTCGGCATTTCCCAGTCCAGGCAATCCTTTTTTGCTTCGGTTCATCAGGATACTGAGAACCCTTGTTTTGGCTGCATCCCAGTCTATTCGGCGTTCACGTTCCGGATAACCCGATTCAGACAGTTGCTGGTAAAGTTCCGGACGGACTGTCCAGTACATGCCACGCCCGGCGCCCCCGTGTTCAATGTATCCGGCCTTTTCCATGGCAGAGAGGATTTCTCTCATTTGTCCATGGCTGCGCTGGCACATACCTGCCGCAACAGAGGTCTCAAGCTCCGGGTGTTTCAGAAGATATTGAAGGATCAGCAGGGTATCCACACCCAGGTCACGTCCCTTCCTGCTTTCTTGTGCAACAAACACACGGAATGCGGCAGCCATTTCCCTTTTTAAAAAGGTAACACAGACTGACTCACCGATCTCCTGGATCATTGGGGGTCCCTTTCCCTCCATGAGCAGGGCTTTGTACATGCGGCTGACGCCCAGATTGCTGCGGTTGACAAGACGCAGGCGGGTCAGTGCTTCTACCAGGAGCGGATTACGGGCGGCCGGCTGATGATGAAGGATATTGTTCGGGGTGATCCCGCCGATAAACCCCCCGTTATTGCTGATTTCCACCCGGTCAGAATACAGTTTTACCATGATGGGACCTGCAATGCGGAAATCCGCATGGCAGAATGCATTCATGAGCGCTTCACGGATGGCCACCTCCGGCCAGATACGGTATTCAAAATGAAACAGCCCCTGTTCCAGGGTTGTGATGGGATTGAACGGCAGCAGCAGCTCTTCTACCCGCTGCACGGAAAACGGAATGGCAGTGATGCGGTCTTCCCGATTGCTGTAATTTGTATCAGACGCCATTTGTAAAAAGGTCCAGTTAAATCCAGGCACATGCCGACGTAAAGCCTCTTCATGTCCGGCAATCAGGATAGCCGCCCGGGTCAGCTGATGTTTTTTTATCAACCCAAGAGCGGACAGCAGTTCAAGATCATCCAGTTTCAACAGATCATCGGGCGCTCGTTCCGCTTTTGCCTGATTACGCAAGGTTTCCAGAGCAGTGGGGGACAGGCTGGAAGGGTCGGCCGGTGCCACCAGTTCGGCACTGAAATCGGTTTCACCGGTCTCGATGCTGATTTTGCGCCGTAAGGTGCCGGTCAGGGGCTTGCATTCCTTGCCGATCCGTATCGATCCATTGCCGGCTGTGTCTGTGTAGGGGGGCAGGCCCGGATGGATCTGCATGATCAGGAGCCGGCCGAAACCTTCAGGCACATTTAGGGTTTCAAAAACCGGCATGATTTTGGGGTCAGTCTGGTCATAGACCGCTTTTTTCAACAGATTGACATCCACTTCAGGAGGAACCCCGATAATGGCCTCAGTACGCCCAGTCACCTGGTCAGCCACCCCGAAAACAACTGTTCCGCCCCCGCCATTGGCCATGCATACCGCCATGTGAACGACCTGCCGGACCGATTTGTCCTTGCTTTTGGTATCCCATTGTTTGAAATCCAGGTCTTGATCCTCTAATTCATCTGCTGTCTGATCTTCCAGCTTATCCAGCAGTTCTGCGATGTCCTGAAGAGTTCTCATACCAGAATCGGTCCGTGGGAAAGTTTATCCATCAACAGTTTTCGGGTTTGATCCAGCCAGGCATCCACATCCGCTTGTGTTTTTAATGTGCGGGCAGGCAGATTGACTTTCTGCAGCTCCGGTTCCAGCAGCTGGGCTGCTTTCAGCAGGACTTGATCGTATCTTCCCGGCATGGCCGCAATCCGGTCTTTCAATGCCGACAGGCTGGTATGACCCAGGGTGTGGAGAATAGCATCGGTGGTATCCACCTCGATGGCAGGGCAGGCTGCTTTCACCAGCCCATGGGGGGATCTCAACGCATGGCGCTGCTCCGGTTCGAGCTGCTGCCAATTGGTATCTTTTTTTAACCGGCTTTCCCCGGTCTGCCATTCCCGGTCCCAGTCGGATTTGGCCTGGTTCAATGCATCCCGCAGCAGCTGGGTCAGGTGCTTTATCAGGGGCGGTATCAGGTCTGGTTCTGCCAGCAGCTGGCGCTGTGTTTCAATGTTTTTGATCTGAGAGACATACGCTTCTGCTTCAGCCATGCCCTGTAAATGTGTTGCCAGATGGGTCAGACGTTCCCAATTTTTTATTCGGGTATCGATGTTCTGGGCCAGGTCGGTCCAGGTCTGGATACACTTGGTCAGGTTTTCCCGCTGGTTGTACAAGGCCAGCAGTTGTTCATTGCCGGCGGTCAGGCGGATCTCATGGAGAAAAGCGATGTCCGGCAGGGCCGGTTTGGGGGGCTCTCCTCCGGCCTGATTGGCAAGGGTCATCATTTTTTCAAGAAACTGCGGTGCTGTCAGATGCTCTTCCCCGGGCTTGGCAGTCAGACCGGCTTTTTGAAACAGTTTGCGAATCTTGATACGCTGGATCGGGGTGACTGTGATAGATTCCACTTTTAACGAGATCTTGCCGATGGATTTGCGGTCCAGGTCTTTCGGGTCTACCGGATGTCCATGGTTATCCTGGGCACGGACCAGACCGGCCACCATCAGTACCTGGAGTCCGCCGTCTACGGCGTCCCGGGACCACCCGTATGGTGGGGATTCAAAATATTTTCGGACATCAGCCCCGTTTTTGCCGCCGGCAATATATCCCAGGATGGCCTTGCATACCGGATTTTTGGAAGGGTCACCATCATCTCCGACAGCTTTCAAAGCATCAGGAGCCCCTGTCCGGGCTTTTTCATACACCTTGGCCCATCCTGGATGATCAGCCATGGCAAACTGGGGATAGAGTCGCTGCAGGGCA
>JAWOEP010000427.1:0-6094 GCA_046482705.1 Desulfotignum sp. | reverse complement strand
TCTCCTTCCACATTGGTGCGGGTGGCGATAATGATTTCCCGGACCAGACCGGGGTCAGCCCGGTCAAAGAGTTCCGCCAGGCGGATATCATCAGGACCGATGCCGTCAATGGGGGACAAAGCCCCCCCAAGCACATGATAACATCCTGAAAATGCCTTTGATTTTTCAATGGCTGCCATGTCTGCGGGATTTTCCACCACACATATGAGGCCGTGATTTCGGGCAGGATCAATGCAGATACGGCATTTTTCCTGGTCGCTGAGGGCAAAACAGGTGGCACATATCTGTACTGATTTTTTCAGCTCAATGATGTCGGCGGCCAGAGCAGCTGCTTCATGCTCCGGTGCATGGAGCAGATGAAGGGCCAGTCTTTCCCCGGTTTTTCTGCCGATTCCCGGCAGGGTGGAAAAACTGGTGATCAGCTTCAGGATGGCATCGGGATAATGGCTCACAGGTCTAGAGGCCGGGAATATTCAATCCGCCGGTAAGTTTGCCCATTTCAGAGGACACCATTTCCTGGGATTTGTTCAAGGCATCATTAACCGCTGCCAGAATCAGGTCCTGAAGCATTTCCATATCTTCGGGATCCACCACTTCTTTTTCCAGAACAATGGATTCAATTTTCTGGCTGCCGTTGGCCACCACTTTGACCATGCCGCCTCCGGCAGAAGCCTCAACCGTTTTGGTTGCCAGCTCCTGCTGGGCCTTGAGCATTTTTTTCTGCAGCTGCTGGGCCTGCTTCATCATATTGTTCATATTTTTCATCGTGTTGCTCCTGATTTAATAATTAATAATTTCACCGTTGAAAATTTCCTGTGCTTCCTTTACCAGAGGGTGATGTAATGCTGCCTGCCTGGCCTTGAAATCCGCTTTTTCCGGGACAGCCCGGTTCAGGGGGCTGGTTTGGGATACCACCCGGATGTGCAATTGTTTTCCCAAAAATGTCCGGCACTCGTTTTTCAGCTCTTGCTGTTTGGATTCCAGCCGGTTCTTATCAAAAGCTGAGCAATTATGCAAAAAAACTTCCAGGATACCGGATTCCGGTTCTTTGACTTCACCTTTGGACAACAGCACAGATAAATACGGCAGGGTGGTTTCAATCCGGTGTAAAAACCCCTGCCAGGTTTTTTCAGCTTCTTGGGGCTGTGTTTCAGGTGCAGATGCCGGATGGGAACTGTCTGGTACACAGGCATTCTGTCGGGCAGCAAGGGGTTCATGCACACCGGAAGCAGCTGTTTCAGCAGTTTGATCATATGCCGGACCAGCTGAATTTTTACCAACCTGCCGGGCAAGGGCATCCAGTTTGTTTATAATCTGGTCCAGAATCATTCCCGGCCGGATCTGGAGCAGTTTCAGCAGAACTGTTTCAAGGGCAATTTTTGTGTGGGATGAAAATTTCACCATGGATTCTTCGTGTAAAAGTACCTGAAGCAGTATTTCCAGATACCCCTCCGGCAGGGGAGATACCATAAGGTGGATCTGCTGTTTTTGTGCCAAGGGCAAATTCACGGCCGGATGCTCAGGACCACAGAGTTTGATTACGTTCAAATTTCTGAAATGCACAATGATGTCACCATAAAATTTTTTCAAATCCATACCGGTATCGTTGATGGTTTCAACCAGGGCGATAAGGGCGGAACCATTTTTTTCAACCAGGGCGGTAATGATAGCAGACATCATTTTGCGGTCTATTATACCCAGGGCTTCCACCACCATGGCATAGGTGATGTCGGTATCCGGTGCAAATGATAAAATCCGGTCCAGAAGACTCAAAGAATCGCGTACCGACCCGTCCGCTTCCGTGGCGATCAGGTCCAGTCCCTGATCCTGGACCATGAAATCTTCTTTATCGCAGATATTTTTTAACAGACCGGATATGGATTCCAGAGGGATCCGGCCCAGATCATGGCGCTGGCACCGGGACAAAATGGTGGCAGGAATCTTATGCACTTCTGTGGTGGCAAAGATGAACAAAACATGGTCAGGGGGCTCTTCCAGGGTTTTCAACAGGGCATTGAAGGCTGCTGTGGACAGCATATGCACTTCATCAATGATATAAATTTTGAAAGAAGCGGAAGCCGGCATATAGATGACGTTTTCCCGCAGATCACGGATCTGGTCCACACTGTTGTTGGAGGCCCCGTCAATTTCAAACACATCAGCACAATGCCCGGTGATGATTTCCGTACAGACTTTGCACTGGTTGCAGGGGGTGGGGGTAGGACCGCTTTTACAGTTCATGGCCTTGGCCAGAATTCTGGCAATGGTGGTTTTTCCCGTACCCCTGGGGCCTGTGAACAAAACAGCATGGGCCATCCGGTCCTGTTTAATGGCGTTGACAAGGGTAGTGGTCACATGGGACTGGCCCACAACCTCGCCAAAAGTCTGGGGTCTGTATTTGCGTGCTAAAACTTGATAAGACATGGTGTCCGGCATGGTGTGGCGGAGAGGGAGGGATTCGAACCCTCGGTACCCGGTTAGGATACACACGCTTTCCAGGCGTGCACCTTCAGCCGCTCGGTCACCTCTCCTTTGTCAATTAATCCGGGTAAATTAGTATCTTTTTGTTCCTGTGTCAAGGATTAAAGCAGTGGTCTGGATGCAAAACTACCAATGTAACAGTCTGAGATGGTCCTCTGTGGGGGTGTGGTCCGGATTGTAGAGATGAAGGGGTGGACGGGTTGCGCAGGATATATCGTCAGTTTTGACAGCACTGACCAGGACCCGTTGGGCAGGAGCTGCGGGCCTGAAATGGACCAGGCGTATCCAGTGGGGGGCAAATCCTGCAGATGTGAGGCACAAAATAAGTTCCTCCAGGCGGGGGGCGGGAAAAATCAGGCAGAGCTGTCCTCCGGGTTTGACAAACAGGGCTGCTTTGCCAACCAGGGTGGTGATGTCCATGGTGATTTCATGCCGGGCCAGGGCTTTCCCTTTGTCCGGGTTGAGGCGGCCGGAGGCTTTTTTTTTGTACGGTGGATTTGATACAATGATATCAGCCTGTTGTGTGATATCTGTCCGGTAAAAGGTTCTGATATCCTGGTGAAGAATATGGATACGGCTTATCAGATGGTTTTGCACAACATTTTTTCTGGCCAGCCAGGCAAGTTCCTTCTGGATCTCAACGCCTGTGATTTGCACATTCTGGTGACGGGCACCGAGGATAAGGGAAACAATACCGCAGCCACAGCCCATGTCGATGATGCTGTCATTCGGATTTGGGTGGATATGGGCCGCCAGGATAAGGGGGTCCAGGGAAAACCGGTAACCGGTCCGGGGCTGGAAAATGGTCAGCGGGGGATCGAAGAGGGTGTCAGCTGTGTATGTTTCCAATTTTAAAACGGATCTGCCGGATGAGGCGGGATTCCATGTGCTGGTTGATATTGGATATGATCTGTTTTTCCAGGAATTTGAGCTGGTGAATCCAGGATGAGCTGGATACATTGACAATCAGAATACCGTCTTTAAAGGTATCAGGTTTGGCATTCATGGCAATGGGCCTGCCCACTGCCGTATCCCAGATATCCCAGATCCGTGTCATGTCCGTATCTCCGGCAGGCCGGTATTTTTTCAAAGCGGTTTTGAGTATGTCACTGATATGGATCAGCTTATGTTCGTTTTTTCTGGTGTTCACCGGTTCTATCCTGTGTTATCGGGTCGGTATTGGGCTTCCTGATGGGTTAACCATACAATTTTTCATACATATCATGTTTTCAGATGATAATATATATAAAAAATTGGGACCGCCCGGTGCACCCGCATATAACCGGTCCCGAAAAATATTGCCTTTTGGGCGTGATATATATATATTGGATCTTTAGGTTACCAGGATCATCAACCATTTTTTTTACCAAACAATTAACAGGAACGTAATTTTATGAATTGGGATTGGGAAAAGCTGAGGGAAAATCAGCAGAAATATGAAAAGAACAGGGGCGGCGGCAGCGGTGGTCCAGGCATGCCCAGGCCGCCGCAGATGGATGAAATTTTAAATAAATTCAAGGGCTTTAAGTTTCCGGGGATCTTCCTTGCCATTGTTGTTCTGCTGGTATTGTACCTGGGGTCTTCCACTTTTTTTACCATTGACAGAAGCGAGGTGGGGGTGGTGCAGCGGTTTGGCAAATTCAACCGCACTGTCCAGCCCGGCCTGAATTTTAAACTGCCCTCCGGCATTGAAAAGGTGACCAAAGTAAACATCAGAACCCCTGAAACCGAAGAATTCGGTGTCAAGGCTTTGGAAGGCACAGGGGCTTACGGCATAGCATCTGAATCATCTTTGATGCTCACCGGGGATCTGAACGTGGCAGTGGTGCCCTGGATTGTCCAGTACCGGCGGGCCGACCCCCGGGCCTATCTGTTCAATGTGAAAAATGTCACCTCTCTGCTCAGGAACATGTCCGAAGCCACCATGCGTACCGTTGTGGGAGACCGCAGCATCAACGAGGTGATCACAGAGCGGGCGGAAATCGCCGCGGCTGCCAGGGTGATGCTCCAGGCGGAACTGGACAATGCCAAGGCCGGTATTGCCATTGTGAACATTGAATTGAAAAAAACCAATGTACCTGAACCGGTGCAGGCCTCTTTCAATGAAGTGAACCAGGCCATCCAGGAAAAAGAACAGACCATCTACAAGGCCAGAGAAGAATACAACAAAGCGGTTCCCCTGGCCAGGGGCGAGGCCCAGCGGGTGATCAAGGATGCGGAAGGGTATGCCATCGACCGGGTGAACCGTGCCCAGGGTGATGCCAGCAAATTCATGGCCATTTATGAAGAATATAAACTGGCCAAGGATGTGACCCGCAAACGGATGTATCTTGAAACCATGCTGGATGTACTGCCCAAAATCGGGGCCAAATATATCATTGATGCGGACCAGAAAAATCTGCTTCCCTTGTTGAATATGGGAGATGCTGCATCATCAATCCAGGACAGATTTCTTCAAAAAGGTGAATAATATATGAATGCACAGCAGATAAAAATACTGGGTGTGGCTGTTCTGGTCATACTGGCAGTGGTTGTTTACAATGCCGCCTTTGTGGTGGATGAAACCGAACAGGTGGTCATCACCCAGTTCGGCAGAATTACAGGAGATCCGGTCACTGACCCGGGATTGAATTTCAAGGTGCCCTTTATCCAGAAAACCAATTTTTTCCCCAAAAACCTGCTGGAATGGGACGGCAGTCCGGGCCAGGTCCCCACCAGGGACAAGACCTATATCTGGGTGGATACCTTTGCCCGGTGGCGGATTACCGATCCTTTGACCTATTTTCAGACGGTAAGGGATGAATTTTCAGCCCAAAAACGCCTGGATGACCTTATTGACCCGGCAACCCGCAACCTTATCAGTTCCTATCCCCTGGCTGAAATTGTGCGCAATACAGATCGGCCCATGGACACTTTTGAAGGGTTCGGCATTGACACCGAAGCGCAGCTGGAAGAGGAACGGCCGCGCCGGGTGCGGTATACCGTAAACCTGGGACGGCAGGAAATTACCCGCCGTATTGTGGAGCAGGCCAGTGAAAAACTGGATGAGTTCGGCATTGAGCTGGTGGATGTGAAGATCAAGCGCATCAACTATATTGACAGTGTCAGAAGATCGGTTTACGACCGGATGATTGCGGAAAGAAACCAGATTGCGGAAAAGTTTCGTGCCGAAGGCAGGGGAGAAGCCAGCAATATCAGAGGGGAGAAGGAAAAAGACCTCCAGGAAATCAATTCTGAGGCCTATAAAACCGCGCAGACCACAAAGGGTAAGGCTGATGCGGAAGCAGCCGGTATCTATGCCGAAGCCTATGGAGCAGATCCGGAATTTTATGCCTTTTTAAAGACCATGGATCTGTATTCCCAGGCCCTGGAAAAAGACAGTACATTGATTTTGTCCACGGATTCGGATCTGATGAAGTTTATGAAAGGGGTTGCAGAATAGGCTGGGCCCTTTACTCCTGCAGGTCTGTGTGAAAAATTAAACACACAAGGGTATCGGACCGGCACAGCCGGTCCGATACCCTTTCAAATACAAATGCTTATTTCTTCTTTCTCTGGTGCCGTGTTTTGGCAAGAAGCTTTCTGTGTTTATGTTTGCGCATCTTTTTTCTTC
>JAWOEP010000417.1:0-14313 GCA_046482705.1 Desulfotignum sp. | reverse complement strand
AGGTGGGCTCAGGCTGTTTGGAAATCAGCCGAAGAGTGTAAAGGCAGAAGCCCGCTTGACTGTGAGACCAACAAGTCTCCTTGGCAATTTTATCAATTTTCTGCCCGGTATGGGCGGCCAGTATCTCATTCAAGGTATCTTTTATCCTCAAAATTTCAGTGGCCTGGATTTTAATATCTGCTGCCTGGCCCTGGGCACCTCCCAGAGGCTGGTGGATCATAATTCTGGCATTGGGCAGTGCAAACCGTTTTTTCTCAGCACCGGCTGCCAGAAGAAGGGCACCCATACTTGCGGCCTGTCCAACGCACACGGTTGACACATCCGGTTTTATATATTGCATGGTATCATACACCGCCAGGCCGGCTGTCACAACCCCGCCCGGAGAATTAATATAAAAACTGATATCTTTTTCAGGATCTTCTGATTCCAGAAAAAGCAGCTGGGCCACAATGAGATTGGCAATTTCACTATCAATAGCAGAACCCAGAAATATTATCCGGTCTTTTAACAGACGCGAAAAAATGTCGTAGGCACGCTCTCCTCTATTGGTCTGTTCAACAACCATTGGCACTAGGGGCACAATATAACTCCTTGTTTATCTTCAATTTATTATCTATTATCTTTGTATTGCATTTATCATCCTGCCGGATCCGGTAAAATGATTATTCTCCGGATTTTTCTGATACAGGCTGGTCATCTGCAGACGGTATTTCAGCAGCTGCCATTTCATCAATCTTCTCATGGGCATCCAGCATTTTTTCTGTTATGGTACTGTTTTCAATAATAAGATCAACCGCTTTTTTTTCAAGCCGGGAGTATTTGTAATATTCCAGTTGTTTGGGGTCTGTTTTGAAAAAATTTTTAATGGTATCAACCGTGACATTCATGCCTGCAGCCATTTCCTCCAGGCTGGCATCCAGTTCTTCATCAGTAAGATCCAGTTTCTCCTGGGTTATTATTTTGTCCAGGATCAAATGCCGTCTCGCCTGTTTTTCGGCCACATCCCGATACCGGGAAAACAGAATATCACGACTGAGACCTTCTTGTTCCAGGCTGGTGTTATTGGCGGCATAGGCCTGCTCTGCCTCACTTACAATACCGTTAAGCTCTCCTTCGATCATTGCTTCAGGTACTTCAAATATATATTTTTCCAACAGGTGCTGGAATATCTGTTCACTGAGTTCATGTTTTATCCGCTGCTGGTATCCTTTGTCCAGGTTCTCCCGGATGGAATCCCTGACTTCCTGCAGGGATTCAAACTTACCGAGGTCCTTTACCAGATCATCGTTAATCTCCGGCAAAATTTCCTCTTGTATCTCTTTGAGGGTGACCTTGTACAAAATGGTTTTTCCCTTGAGATTTTCATCAGGATGATCTTCAGGATAAACCACCTCAACCTCAAGATCCTGCACCGGCACACTTCCGATCAATTTTTCGGAAAATGCTTCGGGCAGTGTGTCCTTACCAATGCCGTATAAAAAATTTTCAATTGCCGGGGTATGTTCAAATGGTTCATTGTTCAAAAAACCCTGATAATCGATCAAGACAAAATCATTTTCTTTGACAGCACGTTTTTCTTCAACCGTGTGTTTTTTTGCCATGGTTCTCTGGATCATTTTAATCTGGCCGTCAATTTCAGCATCAGACACCGCGTACAAATTTTTTTCAAGGGCAATCCCCTTAAAATCAATATCTTCAAGTTCAGGCTTTACTTCTACAGTAATATCAAACACATATGAAGCATCCGGCACCAGGTCCGGGGGATCCATCTGGGGACCGCCCACGATGTTCAGGTCATGTTCCTGGATGGCTTCAATAAAGGAACCCTGGATCAGGCGGGGGGCGACATCGGCATGGACATCTTTTGAGAAACGGTTTTCAAGGACCTTTCTGGGAATCTTGCCTTTTCTGAATCCTTTAATGTCTGCTTTTTTTTTCAATTCATTGTAAGCCCTGTCAAGTTCTTTGACAACTTTTTCTTTGGGGATCTCAAAAGAGAGTACTTTTTTCACACTGCTCTTGTCTTCAATTTTTACCTGCATGTTTTTGTCCTGTTAAATTCCATGTATTAATGAACCGTTATTAATGAACCATTTCCAAACAATTTGTGCAAATGGGCGCGTCATGCCGTATATATACCAGATTATATTACACAAAATCATCCAACAAAGTTAACTAAAATAACGCTTATCCATACCGGTGTCAAGAAAATTGCCCAAAGAATACGATATTTGCCGGAAGGTTGCCAAAACACATTCCATTTTCGGACCGGGCATGGCGGGATTATGGCACCTATTCAGGGACTGAAAAAAAACATCTTGCATTGAAATACCTTAAATGGTATTTAGTTTGGTTATGTCAAATTATCCGGGGCGTAGCGCAGCCTGGTAGCGCGCCTGCTTTGGGAGCAGGATGTCGGGAGTTCGAATCTCTCCGCCCCGACCAGTTAATTTGTTTGTGCATACCCTTATGCGGGTTTATATCCCGGACAGCACTGAGACCGCCATGGTATTTTTCACCGCGATGCTCGTCATCATCATCATCTACTATTTGCAGGTAGATGGATTAATATATGCCACAATTGTCGCCTTGGTTGCTGAACTTCTAAATATTTTCATGGCCCACACTTTGACCAAATCCGTTGAAAAAAAAATGAAACTGCGTATTCGCAGGCTTGTAGACGGTTATAGCAAACGCATAAAAGCACAACGAAAAACCATAGGGCAGCTTGAAAAAATCCAGGAAGAGTCTGTTACAAAATTATATAATGCCAATCTGAAAATAAAAGAATATGAAGCCAGGCTGGGGATTATGGAAGACCCCCCCACCGGGGTTGATAAAACCAGGGGGCCTGTATCAGCAGCACCGGATAAATCACCGGATAAATCAGCTTCTGATGCTGCTCCCGGACAGGCGGCACCCCCGGAAAAAAAACAAACAGATTTTTCAGATCTGCCATCCGGTTCGAACCGCAGAAAATTACCCTTTTAATAAAATAAAATTCTGTTGCCGCAACCGATCAGGGCGTTACTCTTTTAGAATTTTAATCCTTGTGATGTTGCCTTCTTTGTTAAGGTATGCAATTCCCTTGGCAAGGGGTTTGCCGGAGACAGAATCGGTTATTTCAATTTGTTTTTCATATAACATGTTTGTAGTGCCGTCAATTTTCACACCTTTGGTTTTCACGCCTTTGGTTTTTTCAGATTCCGGGGTTTGGTTTTTTTCTTGTTCCCGTTCTTTGGATATGGCTTTTCTCAGTTCCTGCCGCTCAGCTACCAGGTTTGAAAACCCGGAATATGGATCTTTTTTTTCCTCACAGGCAGCCAGAAAAAAACCCAAAGCAACACATCCGATCCACAATACTAATGTTTTGGCGGGCATCATCCTTTCTACCTCTGATCTAACCTGCTGGTTTCACAGTAAAGCGCCTGTTGAGGCGCATGGTCGTAAACAGGTTGTATATGTCCTGGCTGACATTGACCACCTGTAATTTGCGGCTGGACTGGCTCAATGTGTTGTGTGCGGCAATTATGACACCGATGCCGACAGAATCAACCATTTCAACGCCAGTCAGATCAATTACCACTTCATCCCGGGATGAATCAATGGCTGACAATATCTCCGCTTTGAAGGTTTCCGCCGTGGACGCGACAATGTCCATACCCGGCCTGATAATTGTCTGATCCGCTTTATTCACTATTTCGCTCATCTTCTTGTATCTCCTGAATTATCCAAAATGAAAACTCCTTCATTGATAAACACCTGTACATAATATAATGTCACGCCAGTACATCAGTATTCGTCCTTTTCTCAGAATATGTATAATATCGCAAAACAATATAAAACTCAAACATTAAATTTGGTTCATTTTGCTTAAAATGACTTGAAAAAACAAGACAGATCCTGTATATATTTTGTTTCCGGCCGGCAGGCTGGATAATGGGCGATTCTGATCGGTCGCCTTGCAACAGAAGGCCATGAAACTCGTCAGGTCCGGAAGGAAGCAGCGATAAGTGATCTCTTCTGTGTCAAGGATCGATCCCGATCATGCAATTTTCCAATAATCCTTCTGCCGGCCGGTTCTTTTTCTTTCAGCCACTCCTTTTTTATATCTTGACATGTTTTTAAACAGACTTATTTTTCAGCCATAATTGTTGAAAATAATACCATTTGCCGTTTATAAGTAAGGAATTTTTGGTCCAGGAGAATAAATTTGGTACTTAAAGAAAAGAACAAAGACAAAAATCAGAAACAGCCGGAGGCTGGCAGAAAAGATTTAAACTCAGCAGACATCCAGAACGAGGCCAAAGAAAATGCCAACACCCAAAAAGGCGATATTCGCGCACTGGAAGAACAGCTTGCCAATGAAAAGGATCGGTTTGTGAGGCTTTCGGCTGAATTTGACAACTATAGAAAAAGAAAGCAGCGTGAGATAGACGAATTTAAAAAATTTGCCACTGAAACTGTTTTTAAACAATTTTTACCAGTTGTGGATAATCTTGAAAGGGCTATTTCATCTGCAGAAAGTAACAAGGATCTTGATACTCTGCTGGAAGGGGTAAAACTGACCCACAAGGAAATTTTGAAAATTTTCCAGGCCTTTAATGTTACGCCGGTGGAAGCGGAAAACCAGGTATTTGATCCAAATTTTCACCAGGCAGTCACCCAGAAGGAAACCGACGAAGTGCCTGAAAATACAGTAACCAACGTGCTGCAGACCGGCTACATACTAAATGACAGGTTGATCAGACCCGCCATGGTTGTTGTTTCAAAACGAACGGAAAATGATACTGACGAACCAAAAGAAACATAAAGATATCTTGGAGGAAATGTTATGGGTAAAATTATTGGAATAGATCTGGGAACCACCAACTCCTGTGTTGCAATCATGGAAGCTGGTGGAGAAGCAAAAATCATTACCAATGCCGAAGGCGGCCGAACCACCCCGTCCATTGTTGCCATTACTGAAGGCGGTGAACGCATTGTGGGCCAGACAGCCAAACGTCAGGCCATTACCAATCCGGAAAACACGGTATTCGGTGTAAAGCGCCTCATCGGCAGAAAATTCGACTCAAAAGAAGTGCAGAGCGACATCCCCAATCTTCCTTATAAGATTGAAGCGGCATCCAACGGGGACACGCGCATCAATTTACGGGGGAAACAATACAGTCCAGCTGAAATTTCTTCGTTCATCCTGGGCAATATCAAAAAAACAGCTGAAGAATACCTGGGCGAAGAGGTCAAAGAAGCTGTCATTACAGTACCTGCCTATTTTAATGACAGCCAGAGGCAGGCCACCAAAGATGCCGGAAAAATTGCCGGACTCGAAGTCAAACGGATCATCAACGAGCCTACTGCCGCATCTTTGGCCTATGGCCTGGATAAAAAAGGAGAAGAAAAAATTGCAGTCTTCGACTTGGGAGGCGGTACCTTTGACGTGTCCATCCTTGAGATTGGCGACGGTGTTTTTGAAGTAAAATCCACATCAGGAGATACCCACCTGGGTGGGGAAGACTTTGACCTGCGAATCATCGACTATATTGCCAATGAATTTAAAAAAGACCAGGGCATTGATGTGCGTTCAGACAAAATGGCACTCCAGCGTCTCAAGGAAGCCGCGGAAAAAGCAAAAATGGAATTGTCCAGTGCCACAGAAACCAGCATCAACCTGCCTTTTATCACGGCAGACGCATCCGGCCCCAAACATCTGGATGTCAGACTGACCCGGGCAAAACTGGAATCTCTGGTGGCTGATCTTCTGGACAATCTGGAAGGACCATGCAAGGTGGCATTGAAAGAAGCAGGTGTGGGTTCCGGTACTGTGGACGAAGTTGTTCTGGTGGGCGGCATGACCCGCATGCCGGCCGTCCAGCAGCGGGTGGAAAAAATATTCGGCAAAAAACCCCACAAAGGGGTGAACCCGGATGAAGTTGTTGCCATGGGTGCGGCAGTCCAAGCCGGTGTGCTCCAGGGTGATGTGCATGATGTACTGCTTCTGGATGTAACCCCGCTTTCTCTGGGTATTGAAACCCTGGGCGGTGTCATGACCAAACTTATCGAGAAAAACACCACCATCCCCACCAAAAAAAGCCAGGTTTTCTCCACTGCTGCTGATAATCAGCCGGCGGTTTCCATTCATGTACTCCAGGGAGAACGGGAAATGGCGGCCGATAACAAGACCCTGGGCCAGTTTGAACTGGCGGATATTCCGCCGGCACCCCGGGGGGTTCCCCAAATTGAAGTTTCCTTTGATATTGATGCCAACGGCATTGTACAGGTATCTGCCAAAGACAAGGCAACCAACAAGGAACAATCCATACGCATTACAGCAGCTTCCGGACTTTCTGAAGACGAAATTGAAAAAATGGTCAAAGATGCGGAAATGCATGCGGAAGAAGATAAAAAAAGACGGGAACTTGTGGACACAAAAAACCAGGCTGAAGCATTGGTTGACCAGACTGAAAAGACCCTTAAAGAACACGGTGACAAAGTGGACCCAGAAACCAAAACTTCAATTGAATCTGCTGTGGCCGCCTTGAAACAGGCCAAAGAATCCAGTGACGTGGATGACATCAAGCAGAAAATTGAAACCCTTTCCCAGGCCTCGCATAAGCTGGCTGAAGTCATGTACCAGCAAGCATCTTCTTCCCAGGAAGGCCAGGCAGATACCGGTGCTGCCGGCGCCCAGACAGATGAGGATGTAGTGGACGCCGACTTTGAAGAGGTCAATAAAGACAAATAAGCCTTTCCCAAACATTGGGTTGAATATAATCCTGCCGTGGTCTATAGTGATCCGGCAGGATTTTTTTTACCACAATGCCAAAAGGAAAAAAGGGCAGAGTTTCGTTTATGCGCATAACACAGATACTGGCTGAAAACAACAGGCTGTACAGAGATGAAATTGCTCTGGTGGAACGGGTCCCTGCAAAAAAAACCAGAAAAGAACTCACCTGGCATCAGTTTTATACCATGGCCTGCAGGCTGGCCAACGGCCTTCACCAGAACGGCATCCACAAATCAGATACCGTGGTGCAGCTTATGACCAACAGTCTGGAATGGCTGCCCATCTATTTCGGCATCCTGTATACCGGTGCCTGGGCAGTGCCGTTGAATTTCCGGTTTGAATCCGATAAAATTCTGTTGTGCGCAAACACCGCAGCACCCAAAGCCTTTATATTTGGAGAAGAATTTATCCAGCGCATTGCGGCCATTCGCAGTTCCCTGGCATCCAGTGTACGTCTGTGGATTTTTGCAGGCCCCAGAGAATCCTGTCCGGAATGGGCATATCTTTTTGCTGACTTTATCAAAGACCAGAAAGGCCGTATGCCGCCGGATGTTCCCATGGCAAATGACGATGATGCAGCGCTGTACTTCACCTCAGGCACCACCGGCACCCCCAAGGCGGTACTGCTCACCCACAAAAATCTGACCCATGCCTGCGAAGTGGAAAACAACCACCATAACCAGACCCATGAGGATATATTTTTGTGCATACCGCCTTTGTATCACACCGGCGCCAAAATGCACTGGATGGGGTCTTTTCTGGTGGGAGGCAAGTGCATCCTGCTCAACGGGGTCAAACCGGAATGGATTTTCGAAGCTGTTTCTGAAGAAGGCTGCACCATTGCCTGGCTTCTGGTTCCCTGGGCCCATGATATTCTCATTGCCATAGAAAACAAGACCCTTGATCTGTCACACTATCACCTGGACCAGTGGCGGCTGATGCATTCCGGGGCCCAGCCCGTCCCCCCCAGCCTTGTCAAAAGATGGCAAAAATACTTTCCAGGTCAGGGATATGACACCAACTACGGCCTTACCGAATCCACGGGCCCGGGATGTATCCACCTGGGCCTTGAAAACAGTCACCGCATAGGCCCCATAGGCAAAGCAGGCCACGGGTGGGAGGCAAAAATTGTAGACAAGCAGGGCAACCACCTGTTCGGCAATGAAACCGGTGAATTGATCGTTCGGGGACCAGGGGTGATGAAAGCCTATTATAAAAACCCGGAAGACACCGACAAAGCTCTTCACAACGGATGGCTGCACACCGGTGATCTGGCCAGATATGACATGGAAGGATTCATCTGGCTGGTGGACCGGAAAAAAGACATGATCATTTACGGTGGAGAAAACATTTATCCCAATGAAATTGAAAATTTCTTTCTGGGCCACGAGAAAATAAAAGATATCGCTGTTATCGGCGTGCCGGATGAGCGCTTAGGTGAAATCCCCGCAGGCATCATCAGCGTCAAGCCGGGCTGCATGATCTGTGAAAACGATATTCAGGAATTCCAGCAGGCCCTGCCCCGGTATAAACGCCTGAAAAAAATTTTTTTCGGCGATGTACCCCGCAACCCCACCGGAAAAATTGAAAAGCCCAAGCTGCGGCGCCTGTACGCGGAAGACAAACGAAAAGACCTGCAAAAACTGCTGCGGTAGGTAAACCATAAGGAACACACCATGATATTCATGAGACCTTTTCTTCTCATCACCCTGGTTTTCTGCTGGGCCGTTCCCGGTAATACATCTGATACCACGGCCCCTGTACAAACCATCCTGGACGGTATTGAAAACCGGTATGCCGGTAAAAGTTTTACCGCCGATTTTTTACAGACATCCACTTTGTCTGCTTTGGATATAGATGAAACAGCATCCGGCAGGGCCTGGTTCAGCCACCCCGGGAAAATGAAATGGCAGTACCTGTCCCCGGAACGCCACGATATTATTACCAACGGCACAGAACTGTGGATCTTCAGACCCGAAGAAAACCAGGTCATGCGCGGAAATGCATCCCAGTTTTTCCAGTCAGGGGCCGGCGGGGCATTTTTATCAGATATCTCCCTGATCCGGAAAAATTATACCGTATCTGTTAAGGAGGCAACACAAGACCGGGCTGAACTGCTCCTTGAGGACCAGTCCGGAAATCCGGACATTCACCGCATCATCATCCGGGTATGCCCCAAACAATTTCATATTTCCCATGTCACTACTGTGAATGCTTTTGGAGACACTACCCACTTTGAATTCAGCAATATAAGTTTCCGGCAGATACCGGATGAGCGGTTTGATTTTACCATCCCTTCCGGGGTTAACGTAATTGAAATGAACTAAAATACAGAGAAAGGTTTCTTGTGATGAAAGAAGTTATCCAGAATCTGGCCCGGAATAAAAATGCCATTATCCTGGCCCATAATTATCAACCTCCTGAAATTCAGGATATTGCTGATCTTTGCGGTGATTCTCTGGAACTGAGTATCAAGGCCGCAAAAACCTCAGCTGAAATAATTGTGTTCTGCGGTGTCCATTTCATGGCGGAAACCGCATCCATCCTCTGTCCGGAAAAAACCGTGCTGCTGCCGAACACAGATGCCGGATGCCCCATGGCGGACATGGTGGACCCGGACGCCCTTACCGCACGCCAAAAAGCCTTGGGTGGTATCCCTGTGGTGACCTATGTCAACTCTTCGGCCGCTGTCAAGGCGGTGTCCGACATCTGCTGCACCTCGGCCAATGTGATCCAGGTGGTAAATGCCCTTAAGGCGGATGCGGTGCTCATGACCCCGGACAGAAACCTGGCCCGGTATGCAGCAGGGCATACGGATAAAAAAATTCATCTGTGGGAAGGATACTGCCCGTTTCACAACAATCTGACCCAAGCGGATGTAAATGCTGCCAGACAGGCCCATCCAGAGGCCTTGTTCATGGCCCATCCGGAATGTCCGCCAGAGGTACTGGCCATGGCCGACACCATCCAGTCCACTTCCGGCATGATCCAGTATGCCGAAACCAGTCCCCTTCGCCATTTCATCCTGGGAACGGAAAACGGACTGCTGTATCCCATTTCAAAAGCCAACCCGGACAAGCAGTTTTTTCCCGCATCCCCCAAGATGGTGTGCCCTGACATGAAAAAAATCAGTCTGGTAGATGTGAAACACAGTCTGGAAACCCTGGCAGGTGAGGTCCGGGTGCCGGAAGATACCAGGAAAAAAGCACTGGGTGCGGTGCAGAAAATGATCGATCTGGCCTGATGCCGGAAGGCCGGCATCCCACCCTGCAGACACCGGCCTTTTAAATATGGCTCCTGCAGAACCAGCCTGCAGCAGCCTGCCCGATAATCCGGCAAATCAAAAATCACATATCTTCAAATGCCTCATCCGGGATATCGGCATTGGTATAAAATTTTTGTACATCATCACAATCATCCAGCGCATCCATGAACCGAATCATCTGTTCCGCTTCCTTGCCGGTGACTGCTGTCATGGTCTGGGGAAGCATGGTGATCTCCGCCATCTGGTATGCAATGCCGGCCTTGTCAACAGCCTCCTGCACCGCTTCAAATTCCGCCGGTTCGGTGATCACCTCAAACACATCCCCTTCATCTCTGATATCCTCGGCACCGGCATCCAATGCCACCTCCATGAGGGTGTCCTCATCCACGGCATCCTTGGCCACGGCAATCAGTCCCTTTTTGTCAAACATCCAGGCTACACACCCGTCCGTGCCCACATTGCCGCCGGCCTTGGAAAACATGTACCGGACATCGGCAATGGTGCGGTTCCGGTTGTCGGTGAGGCACTCCACCAGCACGGCCACCCCGCCGGGCCCATAACCCTCATAGATGATCTCCTCATAACTGACCCCTTCCAGTTCCCCTGTGCCTTTTTTAATGGCCCGTTCAAAATTCTCCTTGGGCATGTTCTGGGCCTTGGCTGCGGCAAGGGCCTGGCGCAGTCTGGGGTTTGCTTCCGGATCTCCGCCGCCCATGCGGGCCGCCACCGTGATCTCCTTGATCAGCTTGGTGAAGATCTTGCCCCTTTTTTTATCGGCCGCCCCTTTTTTGTGTTTGATGGTCGACCATTTGCTGTGTCCTGACATGAATCCACTCCTTACATTTGGCGTTTATTTTTTGCTATAATATATATTTCTTTGCTTTGTTTTCTGCAGCTCTCCGGCTTGAAAATCCGGCAGGTGCCAAAGCGTTTTTTTACCTTTTTTTCAAACTGTGCAAATTCATTGCCCTGAAATATCTTGCAAACAAAATGGCCGTTCACGCCCAAGCACTGTTCTGCTACATCCAGCGCCATTTTGCATAATTCAAAGGACCGAAACGCATCCACATCTTTTCGCCCGGTGGTGGCAGGTGCCATGTCCGACAACACCACCCGGCATCCGAATGCCTGTTGAGAAAATGTATCATCTGTCATGGTAAGGATATCATCCTGGATCACCGTAACATTTGCCGGCAGACCGATATCCACCGCTTTCATGTCAATGCCCAGGACCCGGCCTTCCGGCCCCACCTGTCTGGATGCATACAACAGCCATGATCCAGGCGCACACCCAAGATCCAGGACGGTATCCTTTTTTTTCATAATGGAAAATTTTTGCTGAATTTCTTCCAGTTTATACACAGACCTGGCCGGATAATTGTCTGCTTTTGCCTGCTGTGTCAAATGATCCGCCCATTTCCGGCCTGATCTGCCTGCAGCCCGGACACCGGGTCTGCCGGTTTTTTTTTTAGCTGCCAAACAATACCTCCATGGCTTCTTTTAAAAACCTGACACTTTCTATGGTCATACCGCGGACCTTTGACAGCTGTTTCAATGCCGATGCCGGCACCAGGCAGGTGGTAAACCCCATCTTGGCAGCTTCCTTTATTCTGGCCTGGGCATGGCTCACCGCCCGGATCTCTCCTGTCAGGCCAATCTCTCCGATAAGGGTGGTTTCTTTGGGTACGGGTTTGTCCAGGAAGCTTGCTGCCAGGGCCGCCGCAATGGCCAGATCGGCAGAAGGCTCCACGATCCTGACCCCGCCGGTGACATTCATGAACAGGTCCAGACCGGACAGGTTCATGCCCAGGCGCTTTTCCATGACCGCCACAATCAGGGCCACCCGCTGGACATCCAGGCCCAGAACGGTGCGCCTGGGATTGCCCAGGCTGGAGGTGGACACCAGGCCCTGGATCTCCACCAGGATGGGACGGGTGCCTTCCATGCAGGCGGTGACCACCGATCCCGGTGCCACAGATGCCCGCTCAGACAAAAACACGGCAGAAGGATTGGGCACTTCCACAAGTCCTTTTTCACGCATTTCAAATACACCGATCTCGTTGGTGGAACCGAACCGGTTTTTCACGGCCCGCAATATCCGGAACACATGGCTTTTGTCCCCTTCAAAATACAGCACTGTGTCCACCATATGCTCCATGATCCTGGGACCGGCAATGGCCCCTACTTTGGTGACATGCCCCACCAGGAAAATGGGGGTCCCGCTGGTTTTGGCCAGGTGCATGAACCGCATGGCCGCTTCCCGGATCTGGGTGACACTGCCCGGGGTGGAGGTGACATCTGTCTGGAAAACGGTTTGAATGGAATCGATGACCACGGCATCATAGGTGGTCTGCTCCATCATGGCTGCAATGGCATCCAGGTCGGTTTCCGATACAATATACAGAGTGGGACAGGATCCGCCATCCAGGCGCTGCCCCCGCATGGAAAGCTGGCGGATGGATTCTTCACCGGAAACATACAGACAGGTTTTACCGGATCCGGCCATGGCAGTCAGCACCTGGAGCATGAGGGTGGATTTGCCAATACCCGGATCACCGCCGATGAGCACCAGGGACCCATCCACAATACCCCCCCCCAGGACCCGGTCGAATTCCGGCATGCCGGTGCGTATCCGCAAAGATTCTCCCCCGTCCACAGAATCCATGGGAACCGGTTTTGCCGCAAATAAAGGGTGGGATTTTCCACTGGCTTTGGCGGTCTGCCGTTCCTGAACCAGCGAATCCCAGTCCCCGCAGTCCGGACACCGGCCCATCCATTTAAAGGTCTGCCCTCCGCAGGTTTTACACCGGAATATGGATTTATCCTTGTTTTTCACGTATCTCTTTTTCAATTATTACCAAAATGTGCAAATATATCATAAAGTCATAATTTGTATCAACATCAATTGTGATGTTTTGGTTGACAAAAAAATGGTGCCTGATCTAAAATAAAAATTTATGCTTTTTAAGATCACAGAATTGGGTTATCCACAAATGCTATTGACAAAAAAGGTGATATAAATGGAACAGACTGTGCGAAAAGCCTCATATTTTGATTTGTTTATTGAGGTAACCAAAACCATCACAACCACAAAAAATATTAATGATATGTTCGCACTGATCACACAGAAACTGCCTGAAATAATGGATGTGGATGCCGCAACCATACGACTGCTGGACATATCAGGTGAAAAACTGGAATTAAGAAGCGCCAGTGGCCTGAGTGATGCCTACCTGAAACGGGGCCCCATTGACCATGAAGAACCGGTATTCAAAGCTTTAAAAGGCAGTCCCATTGTGATTGCGGATGCCACCCATGATCCCAGAATCCAATATGTGGAAGCCACCAGAAAAGAAGGGATTCAATCCATTCTTGTGGTGCCCATTTCAATCCGGGGCCGGATAATCGGTATCCTGCGGGTGCTGGCCAAAACGCAGCGGTCGTTTGACCAGGATGAAATCAATTTCGTTGCCGCCTTAGGGGAGCAATGCGGTATTGCCATTGAAAATGCCCGAACATTTGCGGATCAGCAGATTCAATTGGATTATTTTGAAACCATTCATGCCATCAGCAAAAAGATCAATGCCACCTATGAGCTGGACAAAATCCTGGACATGATTGTCACCCGACTGCCGGAAGTTATGAAGGTAAAGGCCGCAACTATAAGGCTCATTGAAGAAAACAAGGGAAAATTGGAATTAAAAGCAGCATATGGCCTAAGCCGGTCATATCTGGAAAGGGGACCTCTGGACAAAGAACTGGCCACCTTTTATTTGAAACAGGGGGAACCGGTCGTTATTCTGGATGCCAAAAAAGACATTCACACCAAATACCACAAGGAAGCAGAATTAGAGGGTATCGCCAGTATTCTGGCCGTTCCCATCCCGTTTAAAGACGAAATTATCGGCATTCTCCGGCTGCTCACAGAACAGGTGCGCCAGTTTTCCCATGCAGATATCAATTTCGCCTTGGCCATTGCCGAACAAAGCGGTATTGCTATCCAGCGCGCGATTGATTTCAACCGGCTGAAACAGATATGCAAAGAATAGCATCAACTTTTTAGAAAATGGAGATATTCATGAAATTTTCAATCGATCACTTCAACATCAATGTCCTGGATCTGGAAAAAAGCTTGACCTTTTATGAAAAAGCTTTGGGCCTTCATGAAACCCGCCGCAAAACCGCGGATGACGGCAGCTATATCATTGTGTTTCTGGAAGACGGCACCAGTGCCAGCAAGCTGGAATTGACCTGGCTCAGATCA
>JAWOEP010000339.1:0-6149 GCA_046482705.1 Desulfotignum sp. | reverse complement strand
ACCACATACCGAAGGGCCCAGGTATCGTCATCTAAGATAAAATCTTCCACATGGCCGATGTCCCCGTCCGATGCATTGATAAAGTATCCTTTGACCTTTTTGAAAGAGCGAAGGTGATTTTCCTGTGCAGGGTCTGATTCAGATTCATCCATGTCTTCATCTTCTGCAGGGGGGGATGTGTCGGTTGTCATCGCTTCCACGGCTGCAGGACTGGGTGCCTGACCCCATAGGCCGGGGCCGGACCAGTAAAAGGGATACCCGTAATACCGGTACATTTTTTTTTCGTGCTCCCGGGATACCGGTTCATCTGCTGATGGTGCCGGGCAGTTTTCCAGGGCTTCTTTGGAGATGGTGAGATAAAGACTTCGGGTGTTCCAGTCCGGCTGGTCTATCATGATGGGAGATACCAGCACTTTTTTTCCTATCAGCCAGTTTCCGGTATCGGCAATGATGTGGCGCACGGTCCACCAGCGGTCATCAAACAAAACATCTTTACAGGTGCCAAAATGCTGGTTATCCGTGTGCAGTTTGTATCCGATGATTTCATTTACACTTCTGAGCATGGAGCATTCCTTTCTTTGTTTAAGCATTTGTGCCAGACACTGCTGACAATTATGAGGCCGGAATGACTGTCCGGCCTCACCCAACAATCTACGGAGAACCGGGTTTGGAGAGTTTGGGGTTATACGGCTTCATTTCCTCTTCAGAGAGTTTTCTCATGTTCTCTCCACAACAGACAAGGTCACCGTCTTTGCCTTCGAGGACAAGCACCACGTTTCCGCATACGTCGCATTTGTAAATCTCATCTTTTTTTGGCATTTTTTCTCCTTTCGTTCAAACAAAATGATTGAATCGCGCGTCTTTGTACCGTTGCAGCCGCCAGGGCCGGATCATTGTCCCGATCAGGTCCTGGTCCGGGCCAGTTTTTTTAACTGTGCACCGGATATACAAACAGTACAATACAGGTTTTCATGTAAATCGGTTGCGTCAGACACCCATTCACTATCCCAGGCGCTCCAAATGCTTTGCCGCCAGCCGAATGGCCGACAAGAGGGTCTCCAGCGAAGCGGTTTTCTGAACATAGGCATGGGCACCGGCCGCAACCATGGCCTCGGCCCGATCTGAGGCATCATGCATGGAAAGTGCGATCACCACGGTTCTGGAAAATTGATTTTGAATCTGCCGGGTGGCCTCCTCCCCGCCTATCCCCGGCATGGACACATCCATGAGCACTATATCCGGATGTTCCTTTGCAATGATATCCAGGGCGGTTTCTCCATCCGGTGCCTCGCCGATGACCTCAATGCCGGGTTCATCCTTTAGAAGTGTTCGAAGTCCTTCCCGCATCACCTCATGGTCATCCACAAGCAGGATGCGCAGGGCATCGCCCAAAGGCAGGGCAACATTCGAGGGCGGCAGTCTGGGGCTTGCTGCCGGTTGCTGCTGCTCCCGAACTTCTTCGATGGCGGTTTCAGGAATGGTTACGATGATCCGGGTGCCTTTTTCAGCCCGGGAGTCGATCGTCATTTCCCCGCTTATGGCAGTGATCCGCTCGCGGATATTGAGCAGACCGAACCCGTTGCTTTGTGTGCTTTCTATGGTACCCGGGTCAAATCCCCGGCCCTGGTCCTCGACCGTCAGTCGGATCGTTCCGTTCTTGCGGTCCAGATACAGATCCGCCTTTTCCACCCCGGCATGCTTGACAATATTTAACAGCAGTTCCCGGCAGGCGGTGAACATCAGGTATCGCAACTCAAGGGCCTGGGGTTCAGCTTCAGAATCAAGATGCAGGTGCAGATCAATCGCGTTTTTCTCCTTGAACCATCGCCGGGCCCATTCCAGGGCCGGCAGTAACCCCTCCTGCAGGATCGGCGGGCTCAGCTGATGGCTCAACTGTCGGGTGGCCTGGATTGCCTGATCGATAAACTTGTACACCTGGTCCAGGTTTTTTGTGCCTGTCCCGGTGTCACTTTCGACCCGGTCCAGGCAGTACCGGGCGCCGGCCAGGATCTGCTGCAGATCGTCATGAAGTATTTCGGCGATTCTTCGGCGTTCGTTTTCCTCGGCCCGGGAAAGCTCCAGTGACAGTTTTTGCAGCTGACGGGTCCGCTGCCGGACCTGTGTTTCCAGGGTCTGGTTGAATTTTTCAAGCTGTTTTCGGGCTGCCAGAAGGTCGGTGATATCGGTGAAAGTGATCACCACACCGGCGATGCGGTCATTCGCGGTGCGGTAGGGCAGGGTTCTTCGAAGATACCATTTGTCCCCTCCCTTTACCTGCCGTTTGACCGGGCCCAGCTGTTGCAGCACCCCCCGGACGTCTGAAAAGAGGTCGGGATCCTGAAGCTTGCAGGAAAAATCGGTGATGGATCGGCCTATGTCCGAGGAGATGATCGAAAAAAGTTCCCGGACTGCCGGGGAAAACCAGCGGATATGCAATTTGTCGTCAAGAAAAATGGTGGCAATGTCGGTGGACCTCAGCAGGTTGTTCAGATCGTTGTTGATATTTTCAAGTTCCTGGAGATTGCTGTGAAGCTGCTGGTTGGTGGTGGCCAACTCTTCGTTGAGCGACTGAAGTTCTTCCTTGGAGGTCTCCAGCTCTTCGTTGGTGGACTGAAGTTCTTCAACCATCGAGGTGATTTCTTCATTGGAGGCTTTTTGTTCCTCGTTGGCACTTTCCAGTTCCTGAATGGTGGATTCCAGATCGAACCGGTTGACACGAAGCTCTTCTTTCAGCTCGTTGACCAGTTCGTCGGTTTCACCCGAAACTGTCGGCGCCAATGGTTTGGCAGTCGTCCCGGGCGGTTCATCTGTGATGGTTTCAAAGGTCAGGGCCACCAGAGGACCGATATCTATGCCCGCCCTGACCTGAGATGCAGTGATGACCAATGGTGTCCAGGTACCGCCGTCTCGGACACGGGCGTCTTCCATCCGGATCGGCCGTTTCAGGGAAAGTGCCTCCGTGACCATTTCTTGAAGTTTATGGCGGATTCCGTCCCGGGCCATGTCCAGCAGATTGGCGGTGGGCGCCCCGGTGGGCCGGGCCAGATAGGGTTCGGTGTTACCGTGAAAATAGACCACCTCCAATTGAGGGTTCACCAGTACGGCAGCCGGCCCGAACCGGGCAGCCAGGGCCCGGTTCATCAGATCGTTCATGCGGGGCCTTTGCGCAGCGGGCAGACGCTTTCCCATATGGTCCAGCTCCCGTCGCGCGGTCTGGGTGCCGTACAGCGGAAAACTGATCAGATCATGGCGGGTGTGGCCGATACGCCGATAGATACGCCATTTCCTGGAAACTGTTTCATACAGGCTCTCCCGTTGCCCGCCGACGGTTTCGGCCGGACCCAGAAAGAGACATCCCCCGGGCTTCAGGGCAAAATGGAACAGCGCCAGCACCTTGCTTTGGGTTTCAGCCTCCAGGTAGATCATCAGGTTTCGGCAGGAGACCAGGTCGAGGTGAGAAAATGGCGGGTCAGAGAGGAGGTCCTGGTTGGCAAAAACCACCAGTTCACGGATTTGGGAAACCAGTTGGTAGGAATCGTCCTGCTTGTTGAAATAGCGTTCAAGCACAGCGGGGGGCACATCCAGTTCGATGCTGTCGGGAAATACCCCTTCCCGGGCCCGTTGAAGACGTTCCATTCCCACATCGGTAGCAAATACCTTTATTTTTCCCCGGTACCCTGATTTTTCAGCTTCATCGTAGAGCAGAATGGCCAGGGTATAGGCTTCTTCTCCGGAGGCGCATCCAGGTACCCAGCCCCGGATGGAAGAAGCGGCATTCCCGTCAGCGATCAGTTTGCGGACAACCTCCTGTCGAAGGACCTCCCATGCCTCGGCATCCCTGAAAAACCGGGTCACCCCGATCAGCAGATCTTCGATCAGGGCCTGGCACTCCTGAGGATCGGTTTTCAGTTCTTGCAGATACCGGTCAACATCGGTTACATCCCGAAGCCCCATTCGCCGCTGCACCCGCCGTACCAGCATCTTCTTTTTAAAACAACGAAATTCCCGGCCGGTTTCGGACCGCAGGTGTTCTATGACGGCGCGAATGCCGTTCCATTCTTTTTCATGATCTGTTTCAGATACCGGTTCATTGTCATCTGCTTTTTGGTTTGTCCCGGTTTCAGGAAGCAGATAGGGGTGGTGGGCGTAGGCGGTCAGAAGTCCGGACATGGCACCGATCTTCAGTACCCGGTCAACACAGCCTGTCCTGATCGCATTTCGGGGCATGCCGGCATAGGCAGCCTCTTGCGGATCCTGCACCAGGACAATGCCGCCGACTTTTTTGATCTCTTTGACACCCACCGAACCGTTACCGCCGGTGCCGGAAAGGATGATTCCGATGGCCCGTTTGCCGCAAGCCCGGGCCAGGGACTGAAAAAAAGCGTCCACAGGTTTGCGTTTCAGGCGGTCTTCCGGCAGTTCAGACAGCTGAAGGGTATGGTCCTGTATGCGCAGAATGTGATCAGGCGGAATGATAAAGATATGATTCGGCTGGATGGGGGTGGATGCGGTGACCTCGGTTACCGTCATGTCAGTGCAGCGGGCGAGTATGGGAGTCAGATGGCTTTCCCTGTGCCGCTCCAGATGCAAAATTACCACAAATGCCATACCGGGGTTGGCGGGCATGGCCGTGAAAAAATCCTGAAGCGCTTGAACACCCCCGGCCGAAGCCCCAAGTCCCACTACCGGATAATCAGTCCCCGGGGAGGGCGATTTTGGATTTTCGGACGATCGGGGCGTGTCCCGTTCCGGAACGTTCTTGTCGGTATGGGTGTCAGGTGTTTTTTCAAAAGAGGTCATTCGTTGTTTATCCCTGTAAAATGGTACAATGTATATTCACATGATCATGCTACCGCCAATTTCAGTAAAATTCAATTTTTTTTATCAACTGCCTTATCATGAACGGATGTCGACCATCACGCCAGGAAAATATAAAGGGAAAATTATGGAAAAGTACATGTTTTTCCCTATTGTTTTCAGCTCTAATTTGTTTGATCATACTTAAAAACATAAAAAACAGGCAGATGGAAACAAATACTTTACAATGAGGAGACAGTCACATGGCACAGAGAAAACAGGTCTATAAATGCGATGTATGCGGAAACATTATTGAAGTCCTTCACGGTGGAGAAGGTGATTTGGTTTGCTGTGGAGAGGAGATGGCGCTTTTTGAGGCAAAAGCCGCCGCAGATGAGGGCAAAGAAAAACATGTGCCTGTTATTGAAGCAGCAGAGGGCGGGGTCACCGTGAAAGTGGGGAGCAACCCCCATCCCATGGAGGAAAAACATTATATCGAATGGATCGAAATTCTTGATGGGGATGATTCCTGCCGGCACTTTTTGAAACCTGGCCAGACTCCGGAAACGTTCTTTGCCACCAAAAATCAGAACGTGACGGCCCGCGAATATTGTAATGTCCATGGGCTGTGGAAATCGTGATCACAGACCGCCATGCCCATGAAAAAACGGCGGCATGATGTGTTGCCGCGAAACCGGGGTGTTTTATGACGGATGATACAAAAAAACAAGATGCTGAACTGGATATCTGTACACAGGCCCCTGAATTTGCCGAACATGCAAGACCCAATGAATCGGCCCAAGATGCCTGTGATGATGGAAGGGCAGGAACCAAAAGCCAGCAGAAAAAAAAGGGGAATGCCATGACAGACGAAAAAAAGAAAAATGAAGCAGGTGAAGATCTTGTGGAGGAAAGAAAAAAAGAACGTCAGGAAACCATGGACAAAATGTCCATCGATACATCTGAAGTCCATACCTATGACAAGAAAAAATCAGAGGATGGCGACAAATCCCAATAAGGGTCATAACAGGCAATGGCGGCTGGATACTATCCTGATCCGGCCGCCATCATTACAAGGGGAGGGATATGTTTTGTTATCAATGCGAGCAGACGGCAAAAGGAACCGGGTGTGATGTCCTGGGTGTCTGCGGAAAAAAACCGGAAGTGGCCGACCTGCAGGATCTGCTTCTATACAGCCTGATGGGGCTTTCCCAGGTGGGCGCACCTGAAGGGAGGGCTAATCCGAGGCAATTATGGCTGCACGAAGGCACTAAGAATTATTTTGCTGATATAGTTAGTCAAATGCGTCAGGCGGCTAAGCAAACTATGGGCCAGGATCACGAGATTTTTAT
>JAWOEP010000288.1:0-2614 GCA_046482705.1 Desulfotignum sp. | reverse complement strand
TATTGCCGGTGCGCTCATCTTTTGGCGCTTTGGCCTGACACTGGAAGCAGGGGTCTGGTTTTTCTTTGTGGCCACCCTGCTGCTGGTATCTTTCATTGATCTGGATTTCCAGATCATTCCGGACTGCATCAGCATTCCCGGGATTTTCCTGTTCAGTGTCCTGGCATATTTTATTCTGGAAATGCCATTATCCGCCATAGTTTACGGTATTCTGGCCGGCGGCGGCATCTTGTATGCTGTGGCCCTGGTGTATTATCTGGTACGCAGGCAGGAGGGTATGGGAGGGGGCGACATCAAGCTGCTGGCCATGATCGGGGCGGCCACGGGCGTTCCCGGCGTATTTTTCACCCTTTTTGCCGGATCCGTTCTTGGCACCATTGCCGGCGTAACCGCGATGCTGATCACCCCGAAAAAAAGCGGACAGATGAGGATCCCTTTTGGTCCGTTTCTGTCAGCCGGTGCCGTGCTCTACGTTTTTTACGGAAATTTTCTGATCACCTGGTATTTGTCATAATCTGGACCGGGTTATCGATTGTAACATACTTCAATCACCACCTTGCCCATCGTGGTTTTAAATGGCAGCACCAATACAGGACCTGTGGATGCAGTATGCTCAATTGGCTGTTCCGGGCCCTGGCACATCCGGATAAACTTTACCTTTATTTTTTTTCCCTGTTCCGCAATTTTCGTGGTCACATGTCCTGCCACCATATTACTGATCTCCCCCACTGCATCAAATATTTCCTCATCGATCCGGGTCATCTTTTCCCCGAACATGGCAGATACAATACCCAGAATGCTGGATTCGGTGAATGAAATGGCAGCAGAACCTTCAAGATCCCCTGTGATCTCCAGCACCCCTGAAATATCTGCCAGCGGCTTTGTATCGGTTTTCAAAAAAGGGGGGTCCGGTTTCACTTTTACAGAAGCTGTGGTGTCAAGAATGTGCAAAGTGCCTTCAATAAATGGGTTGACAAGGATTGCGTCCATATTTTCCTCCTGGTTTGCTCAACCTTACGTCTTTTCCACAAACAGGACAATGAATTTTTGAAAAAAAGTCAATAAATACTTGACACGCACTTCTCAACGACGTAACGTACGCTCAAAAGCTGCTTCAAGTGAGTTTAATCCCATGCAATGCGGTTTTGAAAAGCAAATTCAAAATTTTGCACTTTCCAGAACCAAAAAAAAAAGGAGTGATCAAGATGAACAAAGGCGATTTAATCAACAAGGTTGCAGAAGAACTGGACAGCAAAAAAGATGCCCAAGCAGCAGTCGACTGTATGGTTAAAGCCATTACAGATGCGCTTTCAAACAATGACTCTGTAACCCTGGTTGGCTTTGGAACATTCAAGACAGCAGAGAGAAAAGCAAGAAAAGGCAGAAATCCCCAGACCGGAAAAGAAATTGACATTCCTGCCAGAAATGTTCCCAAGTTCATCCCTGGGAAAGCCCTGAAAGAAGCTGTAAAGTAAAATTTTATCATTGTTGTTCATCCGTTCAGGCAGTATTGATATACAGACACAATACTGCCTGAACGGTTTCCGATCGCCATGAAATTTGATTTCAAAACTATATTTGTGCCCTCCACGGGTGTGGATCTGGTATTCAATCTGAATTCACCAGCACCCGGGTCACGTCAAAGCATTATTTTTGATGCCGATTACAAGATCCATACGGTCACCATTGCACAGCCCTTTGTTCCTGTTTCATCCACCACCCGGTTTGACACCCTTCATGTAACCACCATTGTTTTGGACAAACAACAGCCCAGGCGTGTGGGAACCGCATGTCGTCCGGAACGGTTCATCGACCGGTACAGCCTTGCAGGCAAGGGCGTATCCAAAGCACTGGTCCTGCAATGTGAACCACCGGTATTTGAAATCAATATCAGATCGGCCTTTCGGCTTCCCCTGGGCAGCCGTCATCTTGTCAGAGCAAAACTAATTTTTCAGGAAACCCAATATTATACTGCGGCAGATTTTAAAATACGGGACATCTCTTTTGCCGGTATGGGGCTGATGATTCCCAAAAAAGTAAAAGCCGGGACAAACCCCCTTTCAAAACTGAAGCGCAATGATATCCTGCCCATGGGTATGGTGCTTTTGGATACGGACAAAAAGGATCCTGTGGGCGCTTTTTCTGTTAAAACAGTGGTCAGGCGTATCAACACGGATTACTCTGAAACACATATCCTGGCAGGGCTGAAAACCATCCAGATAAACCCTGACCAAGAAATGGTACTCAACAAATTCATCCACGAAGCCCAGATCGCTGAAATAAACAGGCTCAGTGCATTGCGTTGATTAGATACAACGCGGGCATTGGTGGCTGGTTTCATCAGACTGCAAGTGTATCAAGATATGCCTTTATATGGCCCAGAGCAGCCCGTTGCCGTTCCCCAAGTCTGCTGGCATCTGCCTGCATCTGTCCCAGATGGGACATGGCCCGGGACAGGGTATATTTATCATCGCTGCGATATCCCTTGATCTGTCCTTCTGATGCTGTCAAGCGATGTATGTGGTTTTCAAATTCCGGCGGTGCTGTCATATTATAATTGCGGGCCAGGATCCTGGCACCAAGGGTTTTGATCCGGGGAGATTGCAGGGTGTTC
>JAWOEP010000216.1:0-22620 GCA_046482705.1 Desulfotignum sp. | reverse complement strand
CAGGTATATTTGGACGGAATTTTTTCTCCCTGGACAAAAGCGGAACTGGTAAGTTTCATAATGGCCTCCAAGTCTTTAGAATGGTAAGATAGTGATTCGCATGCACCTCTTTGGGTCACTTTATGTCAGTCATTGTATGCATATCATTTTGCCGGGTCAATGGGGGAATTCACCCATTTTTCAGTAACACTGTACCGACTTTTTTTGCAGGTTCATGGAACTGTCAGGAAGAGAGGCCGCCCCCGGAGGTGCCTTTCTGCCGGCCTGAGATCCACAGGATCTGACAGTCCCGCAGAAAGGCACCTCCGGGGGCTACTGCCGTGCAATGGGTGCCCGGAGAGTTCCCTCTGGAATGAGCGGCTAGTGGGGGGCGGGTCCTGTTGGTCGAAACCATTTTGACCCGTTTGTTACAGGGTGTGGGCATGCGCAGCGTTAAGAACGGCAAACTGTTTGAGGACACACCTGCCCGCAGTTTTTGCCGTTTAGCAAAGCATGCCCTACACCCTGTCAAACGGGGAAAACCGGTGAGAACAGCAGGACCCGCCCCCCACGGGTTGCAACCGGTTACCATGCAATCCCCCACGGCTCCCAACCGGTTATGATGCAACGGCTTTGCATTTCTCGCTTTTGTGTCTTGACAGAATACCAGGGATCTGTAGGAAACTAACCCGGAGAAAAAAAGGAGCGCAGGGTGTCCACCCCGTCTTTCACAGCTTTGGCAGAAGCATCCAGAGCGGTTTTCTCCGCGTCGGTCAATGACAGTTCCAGGATTTTTTCCACCCCGTTTTGTCCCAGAAGGGCAGGGACCCCCAGAAATATATCCTGGTACCCGTACTCCCCACGCAGATAGGCAGATACCGGCACCACCCGCTTTTCATCCTTGATGATGGCTTCCACCATCTTGGCAACCGAAGCCCCGGGCGCGTAAAAAGCAGATCCCTGTTTAAGCAGGGACACGATTTCTCCGCCGCCGGTACGGGTGCGGGCGATCAGTTTTTCCAGTTCATCCGGTGCAATCAGTTCCGTGACCGGGATGCCGTTCACCCGGGTATACCGGGGCAAAGGCACCATGGTATCGCCATGGCCTCCCAGAACCATGGCCATGACATCCCCGGGCCAGACCGAAAGCTTTTCCGCGATAAAATACCGAAACCTGGTGGCATCCAGGACCCCGGCCATGCCCATGACCCGTTTCAGGGCAAAGCCTGTTTCCTGGAGGGTGGCCATGGCAATGACATCCAGGGGGTTGGACACCACCACAACAACAGCATTGGGAGCGTATTCGGCAATGGCCTGTGCGGCTTTTTTGGCGATGTCCACATTGATTTTCATCAGGTCCATGCGGTCCATCCCCGGTTTTCTGGGAATACCGGCGGTGAGCACCACCACATTCGAGCCGGCAATATCCTTGTAGTTATTGGTACCTGAAATGTGCACATTGTAGTTTCTCATGGGTGCGGCATGCAGGTAATCCATGGCCTTTGCCTGGGGAAGGCCTTCCACCACATCCACCATGACAATGTCTGCCAGGTTTTTTTCCGCAATATAATAAACAGCCGTGGCCCCCACGTTTCCTGCGCCGATAATGGATACTTTAGGCATGGGTGTCCTCCTTGACAGTCTTTTTTATCATCTGTGCACTTATGTTCAATGTCTCAATCTGTCCCTTTTCCAGCCGGGGTGCCATCACTTTTGCCGCGCCGGTCCGGTTGATGACACAAGGCAGGGACAGGGCCGCACCATGGATGCCGAACTGTCCGGTGAGTACCCGGGATACGGACAAAACCCGCCCGGTGTCACGGCAGACGGCTTCGGCCAGTTCAGCGGCCACGGCAGACGGGCCGTAGTATGCACTGGATCTGCCTGCCAGATCCACGATCAAGGCACCGGCCTGCCGGGTCTGGTCAAACAGATCTGCAAGGATATCTTTTTCCATGAAGGTTTCTATGGGCACCCCGGAGACGCAGCAGTAATCCTGCAGGATGATCATATCATCGGAATGCCTGCCCACCACCTGGGCTGCCACGTTTTCCATGGAAACCCCCAGGTTTTTGGCAATGAAAAACCGCAGCCGGGTGGCATCCAGAATGCCGCCCAGGCCCATGATCTGGTGAGATGGCAATGGCGAATGCTGCGCAAAAACCGTGGTCAGCAGATCCACCGGTTCGGTAACCACAATGACCTTTGTGCCGGGATTGGTGATTTTTTCTGCATATGTCTTGATAATATCTTTATTTTCCTGGAACAGGGCATCTCTGTCCATGCCGGGTTTGCGCACGGCCCCGGCAGTGATGATAATGATGTCTGCATTAAGCACCGTATCCGGATCATCTGTGCCCTGGATAGAGGTCCTGTATCCCCGGATGGGGGCTGCCTCCATCATATCCAGGGCCTTGCCCTGTGCCAGTCCTTTTTGGATGTCGCAGAGGGTGACGTGGTCCACCCCTTTTTCCGCCAGAAAAAAAGCAGTGTTGGCGCCGACATTTCCGCTGCCGATGATTCCGATCATGAAAACCTCCTTCTATGGTAAATTGCATGTGCTGCATGGTGAAAAGATATGCAATGTCAATGTGTATATGCAAAAGGGATGCCTGTAATGTAGGCTGATCCAGAAGATATTGTCAAATCCAAAAGAAAAAAATGCCGGGACCAGCCACTGCCCGGCCGTGCCAGGCAGTGATACCATATTGGTTTGAAACAACAGATAAACGACAGGTTGTGGACTGAAAATTCATGGTTATGATTATGTGTATTGACCTTGAACCAAACAGGAGAGCAACCATGGAACGACTGCTGATCACCGGTGCATCCGGTTTTGTGGGAACACACCTGTCCCGGCATTTTCTGCAAAAAAATGTGCATGTGACAGGGCTGGGCACGTCCGAATACCATCCTTTTTCACAGGAGTTTGATAATTTTGAATGGGTGCAGGCAGACACCACGCAGCCGGGAGAGTGGCAGGATTACCCGGCCCGGGCAGATACCATTATCAACCTGGCCGGGCAAAATATTTTCAAACGCTGGAACAAAGCCTATAAAAAGGCTATTTATGATTCCCGGATTCTTACCACGCGCAATCTTGTGGCTGCCATGGCAAAAGGCACGCCGGCAAAACTGCTGAACGCTTCTGCTGTAGGCATTTATGGAGACGGCAAAGAACAGCTGCTTACAGAAGACGCAGAAACAGGATCGGATTTTCTTGCCCGGGTCTGCCTGGACTGGGAAGCTGAAGCCCGCAAGGCAGAGCAGACCGGGGCATCAGTAAACATCATGCGGTTCGGGGTGGTGCTCGGGGAAGGAGGGGCGTTGTCAATTATGTCCCCGGCATTTAAATGGTTTGCCGGCGGTCCCCTGGGCAGCGGAAGGCAGTGGTTTTCCTGGATCCATATGCAGGATCTGATCCGGGCCGTGGATTTTCTGGCGCAAAAACCGGATGATTCATGCACCTGCAATCTGGTGGGGCCCGAACCTGTCCGGCAGCGGGATTTTGCAAAAGCCCTGGGAAATGCATTGCACAGACCCGCACTGGTGCCTGCTCCGGCCTTTATGGTGAAACTGGTCATGGGCGAGCTGGGAGCTGCTTTGCTCCAGAGCCAGAAAGCTACCCCCAAAGCGTTGCTGGATCTGGGGTTCACATTTGAATATGACAATGTTGCAGCTGCCCTGGCAGCAATATTCGATAACGCCTAAAAGTTACTTGCGATTGCCCTGAATCTGGTATACAAACTGTAGCAAAACTGGTATTTTACCTGATTATGATACAGCTTGTCCCAATAATAAATCAGGTATGAACCCATTTGTGAAAAACATAAATCAGGAGGAAAACCCCCATGAATTTTGGATCCATTGATGAAATACTGGAATTTGCCATCGGTAAGGAAAAAGAAGCGGTTGCATTCTACAACACGCTTGCACAGGAGGCCACCAGGCCCTCCCTTAAGGGTATTTTCGAAAACTTTGCCAGAGAAGAAGAAAAACATGCAGCCCTGCTGTCTGATATTTCCGGAAACAAGGAAAAAATCGATTCCTATGAGTTCAAAAAGATACCGGATCTGAAAATCAGTGATTACATGGTGGAAAAAGAGTATGAACAGGGAATGCCCATGCCGGAAATTCTCAAGATAGCCATGAAAAGAGAAGAGAAAGCGGTGAAACTCTATCAGACCCTGGCAGATCAGACCGATAATGCAGACGGCAAAAAAGTGTTCATGATGCTGGTCCAGGAGGAATCCAAACACAAACTGGGTCTGGAATCCATGTATGACGATTACCTGGCGGACCAGGACAACTGAACCGGAAAAACCCCCTATGGACCTGACCTGCCTTTTCCGACCGTCTTCCATGGCGGTCATCGGGGTGTCCACCTCCCGGGACAGCCATCCGGCCAATGTGATTTACAACAAAAATCACCTGCGGTATCCGGTACAGACCTTTGCGGTCAATCCCAAAGGGGGGCGGCTTAACAGAGAACCCCTTTACAGGAGCGTGGCAGATATTGAAATTCCCGTGGACCTGGCCGTGATTGCCGTCAAGGCCAGGTTTGTTCCTGAAGTTGTGTCCCAGTGCATTGACAAAGGCATAAAAGGGGCGGTGATCATTTCCGGGGGGTTTGCTGAATCCGGCAGCAGGGATCTGCAGAAACAGGTGACAGACATTGCAGCCAGTGCAGATTTTCCTTTTGTGGGTCCCAACTGTTTGGGCATTTATTCTCCTGATGCTGTGGATACATTCTTTTTGCCTGGAGAGCGTATTATCCATCCCAAAAAAGGCAATATCGGATTTGTTTCCCAGAGCGGGGGGGTGCTGGTGGACCAGATGGTGAAATTTGCCGGCGAGGGCATCGGGGTGTCATCTGCAGTGAGCATTGGCAACAAAGCCTGTCTTCGGGAAACAGACATGATCGACTGGTTTGAGCAGGATCTGGCCACCCGGGTCATTGCCTTTTATATTGAAGGTTTTGACTGCCGGGAAGGCAGGGATTTTATCAAACGTGCCGAGACCTGTTCCAAACCCATTGTGGTGCTCAAAGCGGGCAAAACCGCCAGAGGCATTGCAGCCGCCTCCAGCCATACCGCTTCCATGGCCGGTGACTACCGGGTGTTTTCACAGATCATGCAGCAGCATTGTGTGGCAGAGGCAGATACGGAATATGAACTCACCTCCTTTTGCGAAGCCTTAAGCTGTTACCCCAGGGGAATCTTCGGTAATGTGGGCATTGTCTCCGTTTCCGGCGGACACGGAGTGGTGGCGGCAGATGCCTGCGGCCATCACGGCCTGGATATCCCCAAAATTGCACCATCCACTGCTGATGCCATCCGGTCCAGGCTGTCCCCGGAAATCCGGGAAATTGCCGCCCTGGAAAATCCTCTGGACCTGACCGGTTCCTGTGTGGATGCAGATATTCTCACATCCGTACGCCACCTGTCCCGGGACCAGAACCTTGACTGTATCCTGGCCCTGCTGCTGCCGTATTCTCCGGGTATTTCCGCTGACATCGGGGCCAAATTGAGCCAGGTGGCCAGAAATGAGGGCAAGCCCCTGATTGCCTATGTTCCCAAGGAAGATAAGTACAAAATTATTACAGAAGGATTTGAACTCAACAAGATTCCAGTGGCCTCTTCTGTGGAGGGTGCTGTGCTCATGGCCAAGGCATTGAAGAGGTGCAGACCATGGTGATGACATCAAAGATGCAAAAAATCATTGCAGATGCACAGCCCATGGGCTGGATCCTGGAACCCCGGGCCAAAGAACTGCTGACAGAATGCCGGCTGGGCATCCCCAAAGGGATTGTAACCGATTCTCCGGACACGGCACAAAAGTTTCTGGCAGCCTGTGCAGGACCCGTGGTAATCAAGGCCGTGTCTGCCGACATTGTGCATAAAACCGAGCACCAGGCGGTGGTCACCGGAATCCAGGATGCTGACACCCTTGCACAGCACATGGAACGGCTGTTGTCCCTGAAAGGGTGCAGCCAGGTGCTGGTGGAGGAAATGGTATCCGGCATCGAGATTCTGGTGGGGGCCAAAAATGATACCCAGTTTGGTCCGGTGGTGGTTTTGGGACCCGGCGGAACCGGGGTGGAACTGTATAATGACACTGCCATCCGGATGGCACCGGTGAAGCCCACAGATGTATATTCCATGGTGGATTCTCTGGGAGCAAAACCGGTTTTTCATGGATTCCGGGGCCAGGCCGGGGTGAACATGGAAGCACTGGTTCATCTGCTGGTAACCTTTTCCGGGCTGATCATGGACCTGGAACCTTTTTTTGAATCCATTGACCTGAACCCGGTGATCTGCACCCCTGATCACTGTGTGGTGGCTGATGCCCGCATCATGCTTTTTTAGGGAATACTGTCATGACCCCAACTTCTGATCCCCGTACCCGGGAACTTCGGCTGGTATCCTGGAATGTCAACGGATTCCGGGCTGTGGTGAAAAAAGATTTCCTTGCATCGGTACGCACCCTGGACCCGGATATCCTGCTGCTTCAGGAAACAAAACTCCAGGAAGATCAGCGTACTCCTGAAATGATCGATTTTCCCCCGTTTCAGTCCTTCTGGTCCTATGCCACAGTGAAAAAAGGATACTCCGGGGTGGCAGCCTATGCAAAACATGCCCCGCTAAAGGTGATCACTGATTTCGGCCGGCCGGAATATGACGGGGAAGGCCGGGTGATCCAGATGGATTTCGACCGGTTCACCCTGTTCAATGTCTATTTTCCCAACGGACAGATGAGTGATGAACGCCTGCAGTATAAACTGGATTTTTACGACTGGTTTCTGGATTATGCCCGGGGGCTGCGGGATAAAGGCAGGGGTTTGATCATCACCGGGGATTTCAACACCGCCCACAATGAAATCGACCTGAAAAATCCCGGCCCCAATGCCAAGCGCTCCGGATTTTTGCGTATTGAAAGAGATGTCCTGGACCGCATGACAGCAGATGGATATGTGGACACCTTCCGCTATTTTTATCCGGACACGGTGAAATATTCGTGGTGGTCTTACCGGTTCAGTGCCAGAAAAAACAATGCCGGGTGGCGCATCGATTATTTTTTTGTCACCCGGGATTTGCTGGACAGCGGCATGGTCAAAGATGCATTCATATACAATGACATTTTCGGGTCTGACCACTGCCCCGTGGGAATTGAAATAGAGGTGTGAGGTGTGAGGTATGAGGTGTGAGGTGTGAGGTGTGAGGTGTGAGGTGTGAGGTATGAGGTGTGAGGTATGAGGAAAAAGTAACGATCTCCCTTGCTCCTCACTCCTCATCCCTCATACCTCACCCCTCCATCTGCTTGCAGATCTGCCGGCCGAACTCGGAGCAGGATACCTCTGTGGCACCCGGGATCTGCCGGGCCAGGTCATAGGTGACGGTTCTGGCGGCAATGGTCTTTTGCAGGGCATCATGGATCAGGTCCGCGGCCTCATGCCACCCCATGTGATCCAGCATCATGGCGCCTGACAGAATCAGGGATCCCGGGTTGACCTTGTCCTGGCCCGCATATTTGGGAGCGGTGCCGTGGGTGGCTTCAAACACGGCGCAGTCTGTTCCGATGTTGGCCCCCGGGGCCAGGCCCAGTCCGCCCACCATGGCAGCCAGCAGATCTGAAATATAGTCCCCGTTCAGGTTGGGGGCGGCAATGATGTCATACTCTTCCGGCCGCAGCAGCACCTGCTGAAACATGCTGTCGGCAATCCGGTCCTTGAGCAGGATTTTCCCTGGGGGGAGTTTTCCATTGAAATCTTTCCACAGCTGGTCTTCCAGAATCACGGTACCGGCAAAATCCTCTTTTCCCACTGCCAGGCCCCAGTTGAGAAATGCCCCTTCCGTGAATTTCATGATATTGCCTTTGTGCATGAGGGTGACGCTTTTGCGGTTGTTGTCCAGGGCATACTGGATGGCTTTGGTCACCAGACGTCTGGTGTTGGCTTCACTGATCGGTTTGATGCCGATGCCGGTGGTGTCCGGCGCCAGGGTCTTTCCGGTTTTGTTTTTGATAAAATCAATGATCTCTTTTGCATCCCCACTGCCGGACTGCCATTCAATACCTGCGTAAAGATCTTCGGTGTTTTCCCTGAAAATCACCATGTCAATGGCGTCAGGGTTGCTGCACGGGGAGGGCACCCCTTTTATATACCGGGCCGGCCGGATACAGGCGAACAGGTCCAGTTCCTGGCGGATGGCCACATTAAGAGAGCGCATGCCCTCACCCACCGGTGTTGTCATGGGGCCTTTGATGGCCACCCGGAATAGTCTGATCTGTTCCAGGGTGGTTTCGGGCAGCCATTCTCCGGTCTTCTGGAATCCGGTTTCTCCGGCAGGCAGTTCCCTGAAGTCGATGGTGCGCCGGCCGGCATAGGCAGTATCAACTGCCATGTCAAGTACCGGCCGGGTGGCGTGCCAGATATCGGGACCTGTGCCGTCTCCTGGGATACACCCGATGACCGGATGATCAGGTATGTTCATAGAGTTGTCCGGGTTCACGGTGATAAGCTCTGCCATAGTACGCTTCCTTTTTTAATTTGGTGGTGGATGAAAACAGCAATCAGTCCTTGAATACCAGCTTGCCCCCGATGTAACCGGCCACACCCGCAGATGCCACCATAACAACATTGATGAAAATAAATGCCACGGCCAGAGAAGATGACAAAACATCAGGGTCCAGCAGGTACCAGACCAGGGAAATCACGCAGGCCCCGGTGGTCAGGGCGGCAGCCAGAATTTTGATTCTGAACAAAAACGTATCAGCCTGGTTGTATTTTTTCTGCCACACAAGAAAACCGCTGTGCAGTACCAGGGGCAGGGACAGGACCACAAAGACCAGGTTGATGAATGCGGCCGTTGCCAGCAGGGATGTGTCAGACACCCAGGCCAGGATAAACAGGACAACTGCAATCGGCAGAACCCCGTTCGGGGTATGCACCAGGATGGGGTGGGCATGGTGACGGATCATCAACTCTGTCATCCGCTGGTACAAGGTTCCGGGGGCGGACGGTGCTGTTGTTTGGGCTTTTGGGCCGGGTTCCCGGGTTCCGGTGCTGCTGCCGTTTTCCCCCCGGGCTGGCGTGTCAGGGGCGGAAGATTTTGTATCTGGTGCGGTCTTTGATGATCCGGCTTCAGGCGCAGTGCCATCCCGTGAATCAGGAACCTCAATTTCCACAAACTTGTCTCTGCCAGCCCCGCATACCGGGCATTTGTCCGGCGGGGTATCCCCTTTATGAACATAATTGCATACAGTACATTTCCAGGCTTTCATATATTTTCCTTATCAATATCAATTTTTTTTTTTAAAACTTGATTCCTCACCCCTCACCCCTCACTCATCATTCCTCATTCCTCACTCCTCACCCCCTTTCCGCAATATCTGTGAACCGGCATTCATCCGGTCCGCAATATTCTCCCACATAGGCGGCGCCGGGCCGGTACAAAGAGGGTTTGGGTGCGGCCATGGCAAACTGTTCTTCCATGATATGGGCGCACCAGCCACTGACTCTGGACAGGGCAAAAATGGGGGAAAACAGGTCCATGGCAATACCCATGGCATAAAACAGGGATGCGGAATAAAAATCCACATTGCAGAAAATCTCTTTGTTTTTATGTTTTTTAAATGCCTGTTTGGCTTTTTTCTCCAGGGCTTTTGACAGCTCATACCAGTGGGTATCTCCGGCGATTTCTCCCATGCGCCGGCACATGGGGGCCAGAATAAGGGCCCGGGGGTCGTCCGTCTGGTAGACCGCATGGCCCAGGCCCATGATCAGGCCGCCGGAATCCAGGATTTTGTTGATATATGGTTCAATATTTTCCTCGGAATTGATTTCCATGAGCATTTTCATGACCCGCACATTGGCGCCCCCGTGCAACGGCCCGGAAAGACTGCCGATGGCTGCGGACACTGCCGCATAAATATGGGCTTTGGTGGAAGCCACCTGCCGGGCTGTAAAAGTGGAAGCGTTAAAGGAATGCTCTGCATGGAGCACCAGCCCTGTATCAAAAAAACCGGCCACTTCAGGATCGGGTTTTTCACCAGTGAGCATATACAGAAAATTGGCGGCATGGTCCAGGGTGTTGTCCGGCATCACCGGGGCTTTAAAACTGCGGATTCTGTCCCAGGCCGCAATGATGGTTGACAATCCGGCAATCAGGTTTTCGGCGCTGTAAAGGACATCTTCCATGTTTTCCCTGCCTGCGTTTCCATCGGTCTGGATCAGCATGGGGGCGGCTATCTGGATTACGTCCATGGGGTTCATCTTTTTGGGCAGGCTTTTCAAAAGGGGCAGCAGATTTTCAGGCAGCCGGCGTTTCTGCTTCAGGCTGGCATCAAAATTTGCCAGTTCCTCTTTTTTGGGCAGCCGCTCGTAAAGCAGAAGAAAGCAGGTCTCTTCAAAGGTTGCGTTTTCTGCAAGGTCCTCAATAAGATATCCGCGGTATATCAGTTTGCCTTCTTTGCCCCGGACATCACAAATTTTTGAACTTGCGACATCAATGCCGCGAAGACCTGTGTTTAAAACAGGGGTACACTCGTCATTCATGGCAATCTCCTTAAAGGCATTTAAAATATTTTTTCAGGGGGCCTTCTTTCCGGGACATATTCCACCAGGGCGCCATCATTGTGCACTGCTTTGGAAACATAGAGTCCGCAGTAGCAGGCCCCGAATTCTTCAAGATCGGGTTCCCGGTACACACATGGGCAGATGATGTCCTTGTCCTTTTCCCTGTCTGCGCAGGCCAGGCGGCAGGGACAGGCCATGTAGCCATATCGGTCTTTGTTTAACAGCAATGATTCCAGCAATTCAAAAACCAGATCTTTGTCCTTGTTAAAATAAATGCCTTTGGCTTCCTGTGATTTTTTTAAAGCCTGATAAAGTTGTTCCTTTTTCATTATTTAATCCCCAGTGCGTCTTTGATTTCTTTTTCCTTGTACCCGACGATGACTGTATCATTGATTTTGATGGTGGGAAAAGAACACCTGGGGTTCAATTCCTTTATATCAGAGATAATGGCTTTTCTTTCTTCACCTTCCAGGTCGTCCACTTCCACGTAGGTATATTCCACATTGCAGTCATTCAATAATTTTTTTGTGGATTTGCAATGGCTGCATGTGCTTAATGCATAAAGTATGGGTTTTTCCGTGGTCATTGGGGTCTCCTTAGTATATTTGGGTATCATGGCTTTGCCGTGTTTGTCTTTTATACAGTTTTGCATTTTTTATGCCGGTTTGGCAAGGAACAATTCACATTTTGACAGGGTATCCCTATGGGAACTGGCGTGATTTTTGCTTTTAAATCCGCCAGGGTAATGATACAAAATATATGTACACCAGCAATTATCATTCAGGGACATTCATGGAACATGAAACAACTATTTTTATCGGCGGCCCACGGGTCAGTGAATTCAGGTTTTTGAAACCGATCCTTATAAAAAGAGGCACAAGTGTCTCAGGGTGAAACGTATCAACGGTACAGATTGACAAAAGAATGGGATATACCCGTCACAAACACACCAAAAATTTTCAAGGAGGACACATGGGAACGGTATTGATTGTTTATGCAACCCGGTCTGAGGAGACCAAAGCCATTGCAGACATCATCGGCGAAGGCATCCGGATATCCGGTCATAATGCAGAAATCAAACGGGTCAGTGAAATCAAAAGCGAGGAAGATCTTAAAGGCTATGATGCCTGTATTTTCGGCTCTCCCACCTATCACGGGGAAATGATTACTTCAATGAAACAGCTGCTGTTCATGGCGGAACGGGCGGAGCTCTCGGGAAAACCCGGCGGTGCATTCGGTTCATACGGGTGGAGCGGCGAGGCAGCAGGCCGTATTTTTGATACCATGACCCATATTTTTAAAATGAACATGGTGTCTGACGGGCCGCTCATGCTCAAGGCAGCCTGGGTGGGGGGCGGGATAAAAGCAGCCCAGGAATACGGGAAAAAGATCGCCGCCATGATATAGACAAATTCAGGTAAAGGAGGGGCCATGAAACCCCAGACAGTTATTGTCAGCTGCACCGGCTGTAATGCAAAGAACCGGGTGCCGCTGTCACGCATGAAAGATCACCCAAAGTGCGGCAAATGCGGCACACCTCTTTCCATGGAAGCCCCGGGAACGCCTGTTGTTGTGTCTGATGCCACCTTCGCCCGGGAAGTCATGGCTTCGGCCCTGCCTGTGCTGGTGGACTGCTGGGCACCCTGGTGCGGACCCTGCCGGGCGGTGGGACCGATCATGGATGCCCTGGCACAAAAATACCAGGGCCGTTTAAAGGTGGCCAAGTTGAATCTGGATGAAAATCCCGGCACAGGATCACGGTTCGCCATCACTTCTGTTCCCACCATGCTGCTGGTGAAAAACGGGATGGTGAAAGACACCCTGGTGGGGGCCCTGCCACAGGAACAGTTGGAAGCCGCCATTGCAAAAATTCTGTGAGCCGTAAGCCGCTCCTGCAGGCAATTGTCCCTGGCGCGGCGGTTTCTTTTTTTGGCATGATGTTTGCTTATAAATTTTATAGATAGTAATTGTGCATGTACAAAAGTGAATGTAAAAAAAAGTGGACCAGTCCGAAAGACAGGAAACCATGCCGGAAGAAAAGAAAAGACCAAACCAGGATAGAGAAAGCCATGGGCAGTCTGCAGGCAGCTTTTACGGAGCCCGGAAGTCCAGAAATGAAATATATTTCCAGATCGCCTCTGTATTCAGGGAGGTGAGTCAGGATGACACCCGGCTGGCAAAAGAGTGGATGCACCGGATTATAATGGACTCCTATCCAAAACAACCGGACAATGCTGACAAAATATTTGTAAACAGCAGAGAAATAAGATAATGTTACAACACTTGGCCCCTGTCTCTTTGCGGGCCAAAACAACGCGTATAATCCAACCCCAAACATAGAAAAGGAGTAGAAAATGGCAGAAAAAATGGGTATTTACAAGTGCGAAAAATGCGGCAATATCGTGCAGGTCCTTCATGGTGAGCAGCCCCCGGTAACCTGCTGCGGCAAACCCATGGAACGGCTGGTGGAAAACACTGTGGATGCAGCCCTGGAAAAACATGTGCCGGTAGTGGAAAAAATCGAAGGCGGATACAAGGTCAAGGTCGGCAGTGCACCGCACCCCATGACCAGTGAACATTATATCCAGTGGGTTGAGCTGACCAGTGAAGATAATATGTTTGTCCAGCGGCAGATGCTGACCCCGGACAGTGCACCAGAGGCCACTTTTAAAACCGATGCCGCCAAAGTGGTAGCAAGGGAGTATTGCAACCTGCACGGCCTGTGGAAAGCCTGATACCCGTCATTTGGATAAACCTGTGTAATAAAAACGCAGATTTCACAAATCTGAACCCGGTCAACAGCGCTGAAGTCCTGCTGTGACGGTGGAAAGTTTTCCCGTTGCCAAAAAAAAGCCCCGGAGGCCACTATAAGGACCCCGGGGCTTTTGTTCTGGTTATTTATGTCAGTTATCAGCTGCCAGTAAACAATTACAAATTTCTCCCTGATGGTAACTACCGGCTTAAAGCTAACAGCTAAAAGCTAACAGCTAAAAGCTAAAAGCTAAGAGTTAAAAGCTAAGAGTTAAAAGCCAACAGCTTCATCACGCAAATTCCGTAAGTTTTCCTGCCAGCAGCTGGATATGGCGCATCTCTTCTCTGATGATATCCTGGATCCTGGATTTTCCCAGTTTTTCAGGCACCAGTTCCTTGATGCCCAGGTAAAAGGAAATGGAATCTTTTTCAGCAGCAATGGCTGTGGTCAGAATCCCTTTCATGCTGGGTTCGGGCTGGTCTTTTTGGAAAAAAACCCGGGTGTCTGCCAGGGCCTTGAGATACCGGGTGTTTTCATCATCCGGATCAAATACTGTGGCTGCCGCTTCAGAACCTTCCAACTGTGCCTTCATGGCGGCAAAGGTTTTTTCATGGTCATCTTCCATGTCTGCCAGGGAAGTTAAAAATTGTTTGTGAATGTCCTGGTCCATCAGATTTGCAGCTTTCCTGTAGAACCGGGCGCCATTTTGTTCAATTTCAATGGCAATATCAAAAATATCGTTAGCTGTGAATTCATTGGCCATGCCTGCGTACCTCCCTGTTGGGGGTTTATTCCGACAATTTTTTCTTCAGGGTTTTCGCCAAAGTAACGCCCAGGTCAAAGCAGCGCGCAAGATCGGATGCATCCGGCACATAAAGCACCTTGAGCCCGTCATCAACCATATCCCATTTCATTTCCTCAAACTCTTTGTTCAATATCTTGACTGCTTCGCCGCTCCAGCCGTAGGAACCAAAAGCCGCAGCAATTTTGTTCTGGGGCCGCAGGCCTTTGATATAGGTCATGACGTCGGCAATTACCGGAAAAATACCATTGTTGAGGGTAGGGGAGCCCACAGCCAATGCGCCGGCATCCAGCACCTCGGTCATGATGTCTGACCTGTGCCATTTCCGGGTGTTCATCAGCCGCACATGCACATCTTCCGACTCGATGCCGCTGGTGATGGCCCGGGCCATTCTGGCGGTGCTTTCCCACATGGAATCAAAAATCACCAATGCCTTTTTTGCAGGTTCCTGCCGGGACCAACGGTCATAGGCAGTGATGATTTTTCCAGGGTCTTTTCGCCAGATAATGCCGTGATCCGGACATATCATGCGGATATCGAGATTCATTTTGGCCACATCCGCCAGCAGGGCCTGTACCCGGGGAGAAAAATGCAGCAGGATGTTGGCATAATACTTGCGGGCATGGGGCATGATCTCCTCTCCGATTTCATCATCAAAGAATTGGTCCCCTGCATAGTGCTGGCCAAAGGCATCACTGGAAAACAAAATTTTCTCATCAGGCATATAGGTGAACATGGAATCCGGCCAGTGCAGCATCCGTGTCTCCAGAAAGGAAAATGTCCGGCTGCCCAGTGTGACTGTTTCTCCTGATCCCACCACCTGGTAGTTGTAGTCTTTTTTGTAGTGACTTTTCAGGTTTTTGGCACCCATTTTGGAACAATAGAGCGGCTTGTCTTCTCCGATTTTGTGCATTACCATGGGAATCGTTCCTGAATGGTCCATTTCCGTATGGTTACTGATCACAGCATCGATTTTTTTCGGGTCCACGATGCGGCTGATATTGGCCAGCATCTCCTCTCCAAAACCTGATTTCACCGTGTCAATGAGAATATTTTTTTCTCCCTGCACCAGAAAGGCATTGTATGTGGTGCCTTCATAGGTGGAATACCCGTGAAAATCACGGATATCCCAGTCCCGGCACCCCACCGAATAAATCCCTTCTGCTATCTTAACGGGTCTAAACATGGGACCTCCGGTTAATCCACTTTTTCAAAATATTCCTGTTCCGCACCGCAAAGGGGGCAGACCCAGGATTCAGGCAGATCTTCCCAGGCAGTGCCCGGTTCTATACCATTATCCAGATCCCCTTCTTCAGGGTCATACACATATCCGCAAGGGCATTCCCATTTGTCCATTTTTACTCCTCCATTCATTTTTTTGATTTACATGTTTCATGTTGTTTTCCAGGCTGTCGGCCCGTTGCCAAAAACCATTAAACCGTATTACACAACATAGTTAATGCAAAGAGTATGCCGGAAAACAGAACATGGCAAATGATAAAAAAGGTTTTCACTTTGAAGACTATTATTATAATATACCCTGGGTAAAATCAATGATGATCTGGGAAAATACATGGTATGCAGGTATTTACAAAAAAGTCCGGAATAGATGTCCCGGTGGCGCAACTGTTTGACTGGCATGCCAGAGACGGTGCCATCATGCGGCTCACCCCTCCCTGGGCACCGCTCAGGCTCAAGTGGCGGCAGGGCAGCGGGATCGATAAAGGGGTACGGGTGGGGTTTGAGATGCGGGTGCTGGGTATTCCCCTGGACTGGGAGGCGGAGCACATAGATTACCATGAAAACCGGCTTTTCAAGGACCGGCAGACAAAGGGTCCGTTTGCCAGATGGGAGCACACCCATCTTTTTTATCCTGACGGCCGGAACAGATCCATCATGGAAGATCAGGTGGCCTGGCAGCTGCCCATGGGATTTTTGTCCCGTCCCTTTTACGGCCATGTGCGCAAAGAACTGGGCAGGATATTTGACTACCGGCACCGGGTGCTGGCATATGATCTGACACACTATGCAGACAAGGTCAAGCGCCAGCGGATTCTGGTGTCAGGGGCATCCGGTACCATCGGCTCAATGCTGGTGCCGTTTCTGCGCACCTGCGGCCATGAGGTGATCCGCCTGGTCCGCCGCAGCAGTGATCTGGCACCGGATGAAATGTTCTGGGATCCCCACAAAGGCATTCTGGACATGGCCGCAGCCGGGCCTGTGGATGCTGTTATCAGCCTCAACGGCGTGGATATTTCCCGGGGAAAATGGACCGAAAAGCAAAAACAGAAGATCATTGACTCCCGGATACAGCCCACCAGGCTGCTGGTGGAAAAAATGGCTGCCATGGACCGCAGACCCTCTGTGTTTATTTCTTCATCTGCCATCGGGTATTACGGGGAAGGACAGGATGCGGTTCTCACCGAAGCATCTGCCATGGGCGATTCTTTTATTTCCCGGGTCTGCCACAAGTGGGAACAGGCCTCCTTACCGGCTGCAGATGCCGGTATCCGCACTGTACAGCTGCGCATCGGTGTGGTGCTCACCCCGGCCGGCGGTGCCCTGGCCCGTATGATGCCTGCATTCCTGTCCGGATGCGGGGCCCGGCTTGGTGCCGGATACCAGTACATGAGCTGGATCAGCATGGATGATACCCTGGGCGGCATTCTGCACATCCTGGATAACAAAGCAGTACAGGGCCCGGTTAACCTGACAGCACCCCATGCCGTTACCAACCGCAAGTTTACAAAAACCCTGGGCCAGGTGGTGTCCCGGCCGGCATTTTTTGTGATTCCCGGTTGGGCCGCAGCCCTGCTCTGGGGAGATATGGGCAAAGAAACTTTGATGACCAGTGCCCGGGTAGTGCCCGAAAAACTGCTGGACACCGGATTTGTATTTCAGCACGATACACTGGCACCTGCCCTCAGGCATCTGCTGGGCCGGTGAAAACCCTGACCTTTGGATAAAAACGGATTATTTTCATGACAGCACCTCTGAAATTTTTATTTTCTTTTTTAATGATAACAGCCCTGGTTTTCGGGTTTGTTCATATTTATTTTCCTTTGCAGAACTACAGTTTTGAGCGGCTGCACATCTTTTTGTTCAACCTGTGCACAGGGGGCTCCATTCTGCTGTATTATACCCAGGGACAAAAACAGGTGTCCAACACGGTAAAGCTTTTTTTTGCCGGTTCTTTGATTTATGCATTTTCCGCTTTTTTAAAACTGTATCCCGTGACCCTGGTAATCTCTTTTTTTTTGTGTCTTCTGGTGGAAAAAGTCCGGGTCGATGCGTTTTCCTGGTTTCCCAAAGAGTTTTTCCAAAAAAGTGTGTCTGTGTCACATAAATTTCATCAGGCATCTTTGCTGTGTCTGTCCATCGGCATCGGCATAGCTTCTGCGGTAATCTTGAACAATGAATATTTTCACTGGGTTTACATGGAAAAACTGGTGTTAAACACCTTTTTTCTGGGGTTTTCCTTTCCCTTGTCATTGATCACCTTGTCCCTTGTGTTTTCCATGCTCAAAAATATAGAAGGATCAGGGTATAAGGTGTTCATGGAGCTGTGCTTCTGGACCATCACCCTGGGGGTGATCATTTTTTTTGTGTTTATCCTGCTGGAGCGTTTCATCCCCCAGATTTTTGTGACATCCGCCCTGTTTGCCGCCGTTGTGGTGGTTTTTTATCTGTATTACACCTTTGCCAAGTCCATGCAGCAGAAAATGTTTCTGACCTCGGGCATCGGGTTTTTGATTGTCACCGCCATTACCGGGATCGCCTATATTTTTTTTCAAATGGCGGAAAGTTATGATCCGGAAAAGACCAGATGGCTTTTGCACCTGCATGTGTTCGCCTCTCTTTATGGCTGGAATCTTTGTGGTCTGGCCGTTATCTGCAGGTTTGACGATTTCCCCATCCATCTGCATTCCCCGACAGTGATTTTCATTCACTGGCTCACCGCCATTGTTCTGGCGCCTTTGGGGGTGTTTTACGGGTGGTTTGCCATTCTGGCCATTATAGGGTATGCTTTTATTACACTTGTTTTGTTTTTCAGCAGTAACCATACACAAAAGCTACCCTTATGAGCAGTAACCGGGAAAAAATAAAACGCTTTTTCAAGCAGTTCAAAACCAATGCAAAGGTATTGGTGATCATCAATGCAGATCCGGATGCCATAGCCTCTGCCATGGCAATAAAACGGCTGTTGTGGCGCAATGTATCAGAAGTGGCCATAGCCCGTTTCAACCGCATTAGCCGGCCGGACAATCTTACCTTGATCGAGCTCACAGATGCCGGGCTGGTGGACCTGGCATCATTGGACAAAACCTATTTTGACAACTTTGTCATTGTGGATTCCCAGCCGGATCATAATGCGGCCTTTGCCGGAGTCACCTATGATGCCATCATTGATCACCATCCGGTGTCTGCTCCTGATGCGGCCTATACAGATATCAGACCCGATTACGGGGCCTGTTCCACCATCCTTACCGAATATCTCAAATCCTGGCACATCAAACCATCGGGAAAACTTGCGGCCGCTTTGATGATGGGCATTAAAACCGATACCGCTGATTTCACCCGCCAGGCTAGTTTAAAGGATATCCGGGCGTTTCAGCATCTGTATAAATTTGCAGACAACAACATCGTCACCAAAGTGGAGCGTGCTTTTTTAACAAACGAAGATCTGGATTTTTTAGGGGCTGCCATTAAAAAACGGCGGGTGGTCAACAACCGGGTTTTTTACCATGCCGGAAAAATTTCCAAACCGGATGAACTGGTGATGGTGGCCGACTTTTTTCTGTCCATTGCCGGGGTCAACTGGTCCGTTATTTCCGGGGTAATGGACCGCAAGCTCATTATTATTCTCAGAAACGACGGCCTGCGCAAAGGTGCGGGAAATACTGCAAAGGAGGCATTTTCAAAATACGGTTCCGCCGGAGGGCATAAAACCATGGCCCGGGCAGAACTGTCCCTTCACCTGATCCGAAAAGATACCGGCACAGCAGCCAGAAAATTTCTTGCAGACTGGATAATAGACCGGATTGAAAAAACCGCCGGCAAAAAAATAGAATAAAACTTTCCCTTATAAAGAAGCCATGACGACAGAAAATTTTAAAATATCAAAGTTATTTTTACACCTTCGGGGATTAAAGTTTGTTGCAATAAAATCCGTTCTCCAATATAGTTGATTAAACGACTGGATTTTCTATGCTTTCGATAAATGCTTAATGCCTTACAAACCCTTTTTTTTGCTGACTGCAGGGTTTGGGGTAACATATTGAATTTATGTTTATATAAGGAGGGGAAAATGACTGAAGAGAGAATTGAAAAATCATCAAATCCCGCTGCACCAAAAAGTAGAGGCGCTTTTTATTACATAGATGGTATTTTAGTTCGTTTATCACTGTTGGTAATTATTGTTGCTCTTCTTTGGAACTGGGATGGATTCTGGAGAACAGATATAAAATTTCTAACCGATATTCAAAAAACATATTTTCCAGTCAAGTATGAGGCCGAACATCTTAAGGTTGCAGCATTAGATGAGAAATCATCACTTTTTACAAAAATGAATGAAAGAATTGTAACGTATGAGCAGGAAAAAAATCACTCTTTAAAAGCTTTACAAGCAGTTGAAGAGGAGTTGGTTGCTGTAAATAAGAAAGCAACTGTATTGTTGCGCCACTATGATACTTCACTTCGGATTATCAATCAATTACAACGAAAATTTTCTCCGGATGAATTTGAAGAGACATTGAAATGTAACAGTGCGGAATGCGAGAATATTGTCAAATTGAACCCAGAAGCTGACCCAGAGTCATATTCCTTTTAATGCCCAGTTTTTTGCAAAAATTTTTTCGCGCCTCAGAAAACTTCTCAAAAAATATTTTCAACACCTGCATTTTTTGTAAACAATCGGTATTGGGAGATCACTGTAGATACCAGGATATCCTGCTCAGCCTGAACAGACACCAAGCAAAATACATGTTTCTACCTATTGTTTTCAGATGGTATCCATTTCATGATGGGGTTCATGATGCAAAAAAAAGGAGAGACCAATGCAGATAAAATTAAATGAGATGCCTGTGCGATTTACATCTGAGGGCAAATTATACATTGTTGATGCCATTGCAGCCCTTGCAGGGGACCATGAACCAAAGGATCTTTGGGAAACATTAAAAAGAAAACAACCCCAGATAATCCAGTACGTTGACTATCATCATACTGATAAGGATCGTACCCTGCCCATAACGGACAGTGATGGATGGGATCATATACAGGACCATTTATTCGATCACATTATTGAGACCGCACCCCACAGGGAATAAACCGTGTTTTGAACAGTATGATTTAATCCCGGATTCATGCTGTGGACAGCAGTTTGGCGTTCACTGCCACAATGACCGTGGAAAGGGACATGACAACGGCCCCTGCCGCAGGTGGCAGCAGAAACTGATAAAACGGGTATAAAATGCCTGCTGCCAGGGGAATGGCAACGGCGTTGTATCCGGCGGCCCACCAGAGATTCTGGACCATTTTCCTGTAGGTTGCCCGGGAAAGTTTCATAACAGATGCGACATCCCGGGGATCCGAGCGCACCAGTACAATATCGGCGGCTTCCATTGCAACATCTGTTCCTGCCCCGATGGCAATGCCCACATCGGCTTCAGCCAGGGCAGGGGCATCGTTTACCCCGTCTCCCACCATGGCGACACCTTTGTTGTTCTGCCGGAGCTGTTTGATCTGATCCGATTTTTGATCAGGCAGAATCTGTGCCAGATAGTCATCCAGGTGCAGCTGATCTGCAACCGTTTTTGCCACTGCTTCTGAATCACCTGTGAGCATCATCACCTTCAGGCCCATTTCCTGTAATTCCCGTACAGCCTTCTGGGCTGAATCGCGGACCATATCTTCCAGGGCCAGGACTGCTTCAGGCTTATCTTCCGACAGCAGATAGACCACGGTCTTTCCCTGTTCTGCCAGTTGATCGATCTTGTCCTTGTGCTCCTTGTCCACACTGATGTCATGTTCCTGCAGAAAACCCGGACTCACCACCTTGATTTTTTTGTCTCCCACCATGGCTTTGGCCCCTTTTCCCGGAATGGCTTCAAAGTTTTCAGGATCAGGGATATCGATGTTTCTGTCTTTTGCAGCTGCAACAATACCTTTGGCAATGGCATGTTCAGACCGGCTTTCCAGTCCGGCGGCCAGACCCAGAATATCCTCTTCGGAAAGACTGCCGAGACTTACAATATCAGAAACTCCGAAACGTCCCTGGGTCAGGGTGCCGGTTTTGTCAAAAACCACAACATCCAGTTCTTTTGCTTTTTCAAAAGCTGTGCGGTCCCTGATCAGCAGTCCTTTTTTGGCTGCCATGGCAGTGGATACCGCCACCACAAGGGGTACTGCCAGGCCCAGGGCATGGGGACAGGTTATAACCATCACCGTGACCATCCGTTCCAGGGAAAAAACAAACTCCCTGCCTGCAGACAGCCATGCAGCCAGGGTGATACCGCCTGAAGCAAGTGCGATGATGGTGAGCCAGAAAGCTGCCCTGTCTGCTGTGTTCTGTGCCTTTGACTGGGATTCCTGTGCTTTTTTCACCATATCCACAACCTGGGAAAGATAGGTGTCATCACCGGTTTTTTTGATTTCCACCTCAATGGCTGAATCACCGTTGATGCTGCCGCCGATAACCTCATCGCCCGGATTTTTTTCCACGTGCCTGCTTTCCCCGGTGACCATGGATTCATCAATGCTGGTACGTCCATCTGTTATGACGCCGTCTGTGGGAATCTTTTCTCCCGGCTTGACAGCGACCTTATCTCCTTTTTTGATATCAGAGACCCTTACCTCTTCGGTTTCACCATCTTCCGTGATACGGTGGGCGGTTGAGGGAATCAGTTTGACCAGCTCTTCCAGAGCGCCGGAGGCCCCCATTACAGAACGCATTTCAATCCAGTGACCCAGCAGCATGATAATAATAAGGGTGGCAAGTTCCCAGAAAAACACTTTTCCTTCAAGACCCAGCACCACTGCCGAACTGTAGGCGTAGGCAATGAATATGGCGAGGCCTATCAGGGTCATCATGCCCGGGTTCTTTTTTTTGAGTTCGTCCACCAGCCCTTTTAAAAACGGCCATCCTCCATAGAAAAAAACGATGGTTGAAAAGCCGAATTGCATATAGGCATCGCCTGGAAAGTCCCATTGGCCTTTTACCCCCATAAACTGCTGGATCAAAGGAGAAAGCAGCACAATGGGAATGCCCAGAACCAGAGAAACCCAGAACCTGCGCCTGAAATCAGCCACCATGTGTGCATGGTGATCAGAGTGATCATGGCCCTGGTGGTCCTGGTCTCCCTGCTCCTGGTGCTGGTGATCTTTCTCTTCCTGGTGTTCCTGGGCGCCCTGGTCTTCTGGCTGCTGTTCGTTCCGGCCCTGGTGCTCCTTTTGTTCCTGGCCTTCGCGCTGGTTATTCTGTTGTGCCTGGTTGCCGCTGTCAGGGTTCCCGGA
>JAWOEP010000215.1:0-11053 GCA_046482705.1 Desulfotignum sp. | reverse complement strand
TATCTGACACAACCAAAAATGTACAGCAAAGGAGAAACCATCATGAAAAAGACAATTATTCTCATCACCGCACTCATCGGCATCACATTTATGGCCACCCAGGCTTTTTCCTGGGGACCGGGAAAAGGCATGGGCGGTTACGGTGCAGGCACAAACTGTCCCGGCATTGACCGCAACGCCTACAACGATCTGTCCAAAGCCCAGCAGGATGAACTGGCCGCCCTGCGCCAGACATTCATTGACGACACCTATGCGCTGCGGACATCTTTGATGCAGAAACACAATGAGGTTCGCATGCTCATGGAAACCTCCACCCCGGACCGGGCCGAGTTGACCCGGCTGTCAGACGAAGCTGCCGATCTTATGAAACAGCTCCAGGAAAACAGGATTGATTTCATGCTGTCAGCCAAAAAAGTGGCCCCTGAACTCCGGTTCGGACAGGGCCAGGGCATGGGCAAAGGATACCACAAAGGCTATAACAAAGGAAACTGCCCGAGAGGCTTTTCCGGCAAAGGCTATTATGACCAGAACCAGGGCCGGCGGCATGGCGGTGGCCAGGGTATGATGAACCAGTAGTAAACATCCAATCCGGCCTTGGCATCCGGCAGGACTGCCCAGAGACCGGAAATCAGAAGACTTTTAAAACCTGTAACCTGTCTGACAATGCCCTGGCATCCGGTACATCCGGGTTCCAGGGCATTAATATTTTCCATCTGTTTCTTCAGCCGCCACCCGGTTTTCCAGGGTACCGATATTCTGGATCCGGGTTTGCAGATGGTCCCCTGGCATCAGATATACCGGCGGCTTTCTGGCAAACCCCACCCCTTCAGGGGTACCGGTAAGAATCAGGGTGCCCGGGGCCAGGGTGGTGGACTGGGACAAAAAGGCGATCAGGGCGGCCACTGAAAAAATCATATCCCTGGTATTGCTTTTCTGCATGGTCTGCCCGTTGAGCACACTTTCAATGGCCAGGTTCTGGGGATCAGGCATCTCATCAGGTGTCACCAGGACCGGCCCTAAGGGACAGAAGGTGTCAAAGCTCTTTCCCCGGACCCACTGGCCCCCGCCGGCATGTTTCTGCCACCGCCGGGCCGACACATCATTGGCACAGGTATATCCCAGCACATAATCCAGGGCCTCGGCCTCGGACACATGTTTGGCAGGGCGCCCGATCACCACCCCCAGTTCCGCTTCATAATCCACCTCCGGTTTTTCCAGACAGGAAACAGGAATAACAATCTCACTGTTGTGCGGGGTTACCGCCCCCGGGTTTTTCATGAACACCACCGGATACCGGGGAAGGTCCATGCCGGTTTCTTCTGCATGGCCCCGGTAATTGAGCCCGATGCAGAAAATGGCGGCAGGCTTCACCGGCACCTCTGTTTTTACCACATCCACCCGCCTGCCGGTATCTTTCACCCCGGAAAACAGATCCCCTTCCAGCACGGATGCGGTGATACCGTCATACCCTGTTCCCAGACACATTTGGTTGTCTGCTGTTCTGAACCGTATAATCTGCATGCTTTTATTTCTCCTGCACTTAAGATAGACTGTTGCCCATGCATACGCATGTACCACAAAACCAGGAAAAATTAAAACGCATTTTTGCGGGCCGGACCGGTGAATCCGCCGATCTGATCCTGCTGATACTGGCTTCCCAGAACATTTCCGCACGGAAATCTTTGGGCACCCGGGGAATAGACATCCTGACCTCCCCGGAACAGGCGGCAGCAGCCAGATCCCATGTGGCCGCCTATTTCAGAGAAAACCGTACCGGCCAGGACCCGCTGCCGGCTCTTCCGGGCGGACCTTCCGGTTTCACGACCCCGGCCGCCTTTGTCATCATGGGCCTGCTGGCAGCCATCCACATGGGCATTGACATGACCGGCACCCGGTGGGAGCATATCCTGACCTATGGGGCCTCCTCCATGTTCATCCGCCAGGGGGAAACCTTCCGGGCTGTCACCGCCCTGTTTCTGCATTCAGACACTGCCCATCTGCTGGGAAATCTGGCCGGAATCCTCCTGTTCGCGGGCCCTTTGATCCGTTTGTCCGGATACGGCACCGGGCCGTTTTTCCTGTTGTTTGCCGGTGCCTGCGGAAATCTGATCAATGCAGGGTTCCATGGCAATGCCCTTTTGTCCATAGGTGCTTCCACCGCTGTCATGGCTGCCGCCGGCGGGCTGTCTGCCTTTCAGATGATGCAGAAGGGCCCCCTGCGCAAACGGGACCGGATAATGCCGCTTATTGCCGGTGCCACCCTGATGGCATTTTTAAGCCATGGCGAAAACACCGATGTCTGGGCCCATGTGTTCGGGTTTTTGTGTGGCCTTTCCGCCGGTGTTTTCTTTTTTCCCCTGATGCGCATATGCCGCCACCGGTTAAGGGAACCCATTGCCCTGGCGGTCATTTTCATCATTCTGGGATTTGCCCTGGCAAAAGGCCAGGCAGGGTGATACTGTATCAGGTAAAATTTCTTTACACCCTTTTTTAACAGGGGAAAGGAGATCCGCATGGAGAAAAAACTGCACTATGGATGGATCGTCATTTTCATGGGACTGATGACAACGGTGGCAGCCCACGGATTCGGCCGGATGGCATACACCCTTTTGCTGCCGGCCATGAAGGACGGACTTTCCTTTGACTATACCCAGCTGGGCCTTCTGGGTACGGGCAATTTCATCGGGTATCTGTCCATGGCCATTATCGGCGGATTTCTGGCTGCCAGATTCGGTACCAGAGCGGTTATTACAGCAGCTTTAGGCCTCATGGGTGTGACCATGATCCTGACAGGACTTGCACAATCTTTTGGCTTTGCCTTTGCCATGCGGCTTCTCACCGGTCTTGGCAACGGGGCCGCCTTTGTACCGGCCATGGCACTGGGATCGGCCTGGTTTGCCATTCAAAAACGCGGATTTGCCACCGGTATCGTATCCGGGGGCATCGGGCTGGGCACGTTTCTATCCGGCCTGATCGTACCTTTTATTTTAAAATCCTATAATGCAGACGGATGGCGGTATTCCTGGTATATTCTGGGCATTCTGGTACTGGTGGTGGCGGTGCTGGTGGGAATTTTTCTGCGCAACCAGCCTGCTGACAAAGGCCTGGTGCCGGTGGGGCAGACAGAAAATCCGGAGAGCACAAAACCGGCTGCCAAAGTATCTTCTCTGGACTGGGGCAGTGTATATAAAATGAAATCCCTGTGGTTTCTGGGGGTGGTATATTTTTTTTACGGCATGTCCTACATTATTTACATGGTGTTTTTTGCTGCTTACCTGGTGAATGAGATGGGATACACCCAGGCCTGGGCAGGGGGGTTATGGGCCATGGTCGGAGGGCTGAGCATCTTCTGCGGCGTGGTCTGGGGCAGCATTTCAGACAAAATCGGAAGAGGCAGGGGCGCTGCCCTTGCCTACCTGGTTCTGGGAACCTCCTATCTGGTATATGCCCTGGTCAAAGTGGAAGCCGGATTTTATATCTCAGCCATATTGTTCGGGCTTACCGCCTGGAGTATCCCCACCATCATGGCGGCGGCGGCCGGGGATTTTGCCGGCCCCAGATTTGCCCCGGCAGCCCTGGGATTCATCACCCTTTTTTTTGGCATCGGCCAGTCCATCGGCCCGGCCCTGGGGGGATATCTGGCTGATACCACCCAATCTTTGACCTCCCCCTTTCTGGTGGCAGGGGCCATCTCCCTTTGCGGAATGATATTTTCACTTTTTTTAAAAAAGCCTGCCCGGGAACAGTGAAAAATAATCCAGGAACAGTATCAGAAAAGGATCAGAAAAGGATCAGCAGCATGAGCCATACCACCTGCGACCCGAAAATTTTTGCCCATATTCAAAAAGATGCCTTTGCCGGCCATCTGGGAGCCAGGGTGGAAATCTCCGCTCCGGGCCACAGCAGGGTGTCTTTGACCATCACCGATACCATGACCAATTTCCACGGCACCACCCATGGCGGGGTGATATTTTCCATCAGTGACATGGCCTTTGCAGCTGCCTGCAATTCCCACGGCCGGGTGGCGGTGGCCCTGAATGTGAGCATAATTTTTTTAAAACCCAGTTTTCCCGGTGACCGCCTGGTGGCCGAAGCCCGGGAAGTCCAGAAAGGACGGCGCACCTCTCTGTATGACATCACGGTAACCAATGCAGACACCGGAGATCTGATCGCAAAAAGCCAGGACCAGGCATATCGCAAAAAGGAATGGATCGTGCCGGAAAACAAACCAGACTGAACCACATGATCCTCAGCCATCCTGGACCTGATCACGTTTTTCACCCTGTTTCTGTCAGGGGCTCAGGGCTGTAATATTTTTCCTAACCGTTGTTCTGGACACTCCGAAACCATGGCCGGGAAGAAAGGTGTGACATCCGGTGTCCAGCAGCTGCTGCCAGGAATGTATTATCTGCCCGACATCATCTCCAAAGGGCGGCAGGATTTTTTTGGGGATCACCCCGAACATGCAGTCCCCCGCCAGCACGATTTCCCGGTCCACCACCACGCTCACCGAGCCGGGAGAGTGCCCCGGGGTTGCCATGACAGTGACAGGCATGTCAAAAAACGGTTTGTGGGTTTCTGAGGCCGGCATTACATCAGGCGCACACCGGGGGAAGGCCAGCATTTTTGGTTCAATGCCGGATGCCAGCCGTTCCATGACCCGTGCAAAAACAGAGATCCCCCCGGGCACGGAAGACAGCCCATTGTTGAGGTATCCGGCCTCTGCCCGGTGTACCATGATTCTGCTTCCAAATTTCTCCTGTAAAAAAGCGGCATTGCCGGCATGGTCATAATGGGTATGGGTGAGGATCACCCCGTGAATGCGCGTTATACCCAGCCTGCGCAGCCGCCCTGCCAGAAATCTCTGAAATGCCGCAGGCCCGGTATCCACCAGAAGACAACGTCCATGGCCTGTCACCACATACACATTGGCATACAGACAGATGATCCGGTGAACCCGGATCCCGTTTTTTGTAATCCAGGTATTCATGTTTCACTGGATATCATATCCAATCTATATTTAAAAGCACAGCCGCTGAAAAAATGGGTTGGTGACAGGGTCGGCTGTCTTGACAATTTTTCGAAACCCTTGTATCGTAAAGTAAGGAGAAATCTAAAGTAAGGAGAAATCCGATGGCAGTGGCCAAGATCACGGCAAAGGGACAGGTAACCATTCCCAAAGCAATAAGGAACGGCTTGAAAATAGATACCGGTGAGAAAATTGAAATCATTCTCACCAAAGACCGGGAAGCGATAATCCGGCCGGTCTCCAAAAAAGTGGATGATATTTTCTGCAAACTGCACCGGCCCGGCACCCCTCCTGTTTCCATTGAAGCCATGAAAAATGCTGTAAAAAAGAAAATGCGGGACAAATATAAATGAAGGCATTGGATACCAACATTCTCATTCGTTTTTTAACCGGTGATGATGATACCCAGGCAAAAAAAGTCTATGCGCTTTTCAAACAGACTGAATCGGAACGAAAAGAGCTGTTTGTCCCCCTGGTTGTGGTTCTGGAAATAATCTGGGTTCTGGAATCTGTTTATGACATCTCACGAGCAGAGATCATAGAAACCGTCGATGATCTTTTATCAATGCCTGTTCTGAAATTTGAACAACCGGCCGTGTTGCAGCAGCTGGTCCATTTTGCCCCGAAAAACACGGTGGATCTTTCAGATATTCTGATTGCAGGGTCGGCAAAAATCAGCGGATGCAGCGCCATTCTCACCTTTGACAAAAAAGCCGCAAAACATGACCGCTTTGAACTGGTTGATTAGCAGATGTTAAAACCGTTTTTTTTCACCCGTGAATGTGGTAAGACTGCTGTGTAAAAACGATTGCATTTTCCAGATGATTCTTTGGAGGCCCATATGACACCTTCTTTTGACAGCGTACTGGTCCTGGGGGGCGGGGTTGCCGGCATGGCAGCCGCCAGAACTTTGGGGGACCGGGATATAACGGTGCACCTTGTTGAAGCCGCAGACCGGCTGGGCGGACATGCCGCATCCTGGGCCTGCATGGCCACCGATGCCTGCCGGCAGTGCGGGGCATGCCTGGCCCGGGACATGGCGCACCAGACAACCCGTCATCCGAACATTTCTGTACACCTGAATACAACCCTGGATAGCCTTGAAAAAACCGGGCAGGGATTTGACGTCCGTCTGACCTCCGGAGAAATGATTCCGGCCGCCAGGATCATCCTGGCCACCGGGTTTTCACCGTTTGATCCCGTACCCTCCCTGCTGCCGGGCCTTCATTTCACAGAACATGACAAGATCATCACCACGGCACAGCTGAACCAGATGCTCAAAGAAGATACCCTGACCGATTTTCTGGGAAACACCCCTGCCCCGGAGATCGCCTTCATCCAGTGCGTGGGCTCCAGAAACCGGCAGCTGCAGCGCGATTTCTGCTCCCAGGTCTGCTGTAAAATCTCTTTGCGCCATACTGCCAAACTGCTGCATCTCCTGCCGGATGCCGCCATCACCCTGTTTCATATGGACCTGCAGACCATCGGCAAGGAAACAAGGTGCCTGGCAGCTGATCTGTCTGCCGGAATCGACATGGTCCAGGGAGTGCCGGCGGAAATACTGGAAGACAGGGAAACGGGCCGGATGCGTATGGTCACCGAGGATCCGGGCTCCCGGTCCAGGGTTGCCCGGTCTTTTGACCTGGTGGTGCTTTCCGTGGGCATGGCCCCGTCCCCGGAACTGGAACATCTCGCATCCCGGCTGGGTATCACCCCCAACCGCTGGGGATTTTTCAACACACAAGATGCGGTTTTGCCTGACAATATCCATGTGGCCGGGTGCGCAGCCGGACCCAAAGACATCCTGGGATCCAGACAGGAAGGTCGGATTGCCGCAGCCAGGGTTCTGGCGGAACTGAAACAGGGGCCGACCGGTACCAGTGATGTCCTGGTCTGGGGGGACGGACCACAGGCAGCGACAATCGCACAGACCCTTGCGGATAACGGACACAAAACCTTCTGCTTCGGGCAGGGCACCGCCCCTGCAGGGGTCACCCTTATGGATCCGGACAGAATCCTGGGCGTGGACGGGGCTGCAGGCTGCTTCACGGTCTGGTATGAGCAGGCAGGCATGCGCCGATCCATGACCTGCCGGGCCATCATTGCCGCGCCTGAAACAGAATACAAAACAGTGGCCGGACAAGAACCTTTGGCCCAAGCCATTACCCTGGCGGATTTTTCCAAAATCCCGGCGGATCAGCTGCCGGATGCCAGTGCCATCCTGTTGGATTACATTGGCCCGGAATCTAAAACAGGGGCACGCCTGGCCCTGACATCTGCCATGGCAGCACAAAATACCGGCAGACAGGTCACGGTGGTCATGAACAAAATGCTGGTGCACGGGGCCGCAGGCCAGCAATTGTATGACCGGGCCCGCAAGGCAGGGGTACGGTTTCTGCGGGTCAACACCCCGGCAGATATCCAGATCCAAAAAACAGAGGCCGGATTTGGCCTGACAATTGACGAAGCCACCCTGCCCGGCATTCCCGTCACAGTGTCCTGCAATGCCCTGGTCATTCCGTCTGCTCCGGTGCCCGGCACCGATTTTGTGCAGATCGCCGGTCTTTTGAAGCAGAGACAGGACACCGAAGGGTTTCTCCAGTCTTCCAATGTCCGGCACCGGCTGACCAAAAGCCCCAGAAAAGGGATCTATTTTGCCGGCACCTGCCATGACGAGGTGGATGACACCGATCTTGCGACAGAACTGCACAGCATTATGGCAGACCTTGATTTTTCCTGCCCTGCCCCGGATCACGGGGTGGAGGTAAACCAGAAAAAATGCGCCCGGTGCCTCACCTGCCTGCGCATCTGCCCACACCATGCCATTGTCCTCAATGACAAGGCCCGCCCGGAAATTCTGGCAGCCGCCTGTTTCGGGTGTCACCTGTGTGTGGCCAACTGCCCGGCCTTTGCCATTACATCTGAAAATTTTTCCACGGACCAGGTGGCAGACCAGGTCCGGAAAGACCGGGTGGTGATTCTGGCCTGCCAACGTTCGGCAGCCCTGGCAGCCGGTCCCCTGGACTTAGGGGACCACATCCAGTTGATCCCGGTTCCCTGTGCCTGCCGCACCAGTACCAACCTGGTACTCAAATCCCTGATAAACGGGGCAAAAAAGGTCATTGTTGCCGGCTGCCATGAAGACAACTGCCTGTCCATGGACGGCAGCACCACTGCACAAAGAGAAGTGGCGCAGGTGGCAGCCATGCCCGGCATCACACCGGACAAGGTCTCCTGGCACCCGGTGGCAGCCAATGAAACACAGACCTTTGCCCGCATCATTTCAGATGCACATATTTCATGAAGGACATTGATGATGAAAACCGCAACCCCGAACAAAAATACAGACCTGGCCCGGCTGCTCAACAAAATGACCAAAGGAGACAATACAGATGAATGCCTGACCTGCGGGGCCTGCAATTCCCGGTGTACCTGGTTTGACGGCCCCGGCGGACCCATGCCCCGGCAGATGGTGCGCATGGCCGCCCTGGGACTGGAGGAGGCTTTGGTTGACAGCAACATGCTCTGGGACTGCCTGGTATGCAACCGCTGCACCCAGGACTGCCCCATGGGCATCACCATGGATCTTGTGGTCACCCGGGCCAGGGGACTGGCTGCTGCTGCCGGCCAGATTCCAGATGATATCAAAAAAGGCATCAAAACCCGGCTGGAACTGGGGGATGTAAATGGATTGACCAAAGAAGAATTTGTGGAAACCGTGGAATGGATGTCCGAAGAATTTTCTGATGACATGGAAAACCCCGATGCACAGATTCTTCATGACCAGCCCGGCTGTAAATTTCTGTACCTGCCCAACCCCCGGGAGCTGGGCATCAACCTTATGCACCTGACAGCCATGGCAAAGCTGTTTTATGCCATGGGCGAAACCTGGACCCTGTCTTCCCACCATACCGATGTCACCAACTGGGGATATTTTGTGGGAAAAGATGATGTGGCGGAAAAAATGGCCCGCATGGTGGTGGAACCAGCCGAAGAACTGGGCATTGAAACCCTGGTCTTAAGTGAATGCGGCCATGGATACCACGTGCTCAAATGCCGGGTGGCACAGCTGCTGGGCAGAGAACCAAAATTCAACGTGGTCAGCATCCCGGAGCTGTGCCTTTCCTATGCACAAAAAGGGGTACTCACGTTTGATCCGGATGTCCACCCCTATGAAATCGCCTACCATGATCCGTGCAATGTGGCCAGAAAATCCGGCGGATACGATCCCCCCAGGCAGCTGCTGGCCATGTGCTGCCACGGCGTAAAAGAGCTGGTTCCCAACCGGGAGGACGGGGTGTGCTGCGGCGGGGGCGGCGGGCTTCTCCAGGATTCCACCACCACCAAAAAACGCATGATCTCCGGCAAACCCAAGGCGGACCAGATGCGGGCCACCGGCCTCAAACACCTGGCCACCGCCTGTCTGTCCTGCCACCGGCAGCTGGGGGAGCTGTCCACCCATTTTGCGCTGGGTATGAAAGTGGACACGGTGGCGGCCCTGGCATCTGAAGCTTTGGTACTTTAAAACTGTGATGAACTGCATGTTCCAGCAAGCATGCTGGAACATGCGCGCACAAATCATATCAAAATGTTGAATTTTTCCCTTATTTTTTTGTCTGCATCCAAAGGAATTAGTGCAGGAGCCTGCCCGGAAAGCATATTTTGTGCAATGTCCGATGCCCGCTTTCTGGCGTCCAGGCTGCCGTCCTCTTCCCATTTGCCCAAATTTTTCCGGTCGGTCACCCCATTACCGGAAAAATATTCTGACCGTATATGGGCCATGGTATGGGGGGATGTCATGAAATTTCCACCAGGCCCTGTGCTCTCTATGGCGTCCAGAGCAAGGTGATCTTCATCCACTGTTATCCCTTTCAGTGCTTTCATGCAGTTTCCCACAATTTCATCATCAATAACAAACTGTTCATGGGCGATGGTGAGCATGGATTCCAGCATACCGGCACTGTGATGGATATAATTGGACCCGCCCATGGCGGCCAGTATGGATGTCAGGGCTTTTTCCCATCCTGCCTGGATATCGGGCACTTTGCTGTCCGACAGACCGGATGAATTGTAATTGGGCACTTTGATGTGGTGGGCCAGCTGGGAAATAGCGGCATTCATCATGCCGAATTCAACAGCACCGCCTGAGTATCCCATGGTGGCCAGATTGGCAAGCCCTGGAATCCCGCCATATAAAATCGGTGCCCCGGAATTGGTCAGCATGCAGATGGTAATTCCCGCCAGCTGCTCTGCATGGAGCTGGGCAAGGGTGCCTGCCATGGTCAACGGTGAAGTGGAACCGGCCATGGGTGCGCTGGACAAAACCACAGGAATCAAATGACGGTTTGCGGCCTGCATAATCCGTGTGGACTGGGTACAAAGCTTTAAAGGGCTGATGGCAAACGAGGTGATCACTGAGATAAAGGGCTTTTTCTGGAGAGCATCCCTGCTGCCGGCAATGATGGAAGCCATGTCAATCACATTTTCAAGACCTTGTTCATCATTCACACCGGACATGACATGCTTGGTTGAAGCAGCCATGCAGGCATAAAACATATTGATATCATAATCTGCTTTATCAATATCAGTGGGGATACAGGGTCTGACCAGAAAATGGATATTTGTCAGCTGGTCCACAAGGCGGGATACATTGTAGAGGTCTTTTAATGTAGTAGCCCGCCTTTCGCCGGTTTGCGGATCCAGAATCCGGATGGCCGCTCCGCCGGTTCCCATATGAACCCGTTCTTCGGACAGGTCAAGATCATGTTTGCCATCCCGGCTGTAAAGAATGACCTGTTCCTTTGCTTTTCCGGCGTTTTCCATAATCATGTCTCGGTCAAACCGGATGCGCTTTGCTTTGCTGTCTACTTCTGCCCCGTTATCCGCGAGCAGCTGCACTGTATCATCAAGTCCGGATTCATAGGAAAAACCGGTTTTCTCCAGAATGGACAGGGATGCGTTATGTATGGTTTCTATCTGATCCTGTGTCAGTGGGCGGTATTGTCCGCCGGCAAGGCCCAATAG
>JAWOEP010000175.1:0-7415 GCA_046482705.1 Desulfotignum sp. | reverse complement strand
CCGCAATTTGAAATTACAGACTAGTGCCGGGGGGTGCCTGCTGTTTGCGCCATATTTTGCAGCCGGTTGTTACATGGTGTTGGCATGCCCTGCGTTAAGAACGGCAAACTGTTTGAGGACCAACCGGACCGGAGTTTTTGCCGTTTAGCAGGGCATGCCTTACACCATGTCAATCGGTGCAAACATGCGCAGGCAGCAGGTCCCCCCGGCACGGGTAAGAGGTTCAATTGTCATTTACCCTGGAGGGTCAGACAGTTAATTCCTGGATGATGGTTTGCCGCCAGATGTCAGGATCGGTTTTCCGGATGATGGACCGGTGCAGAATATCCAGAAACCGCTGCCTGGGGATCTCCACCGCCCCCATGTGGCACAGATGGTCCGTTGTCACCTGGCAGTCGATGAAATCAAACCCATGGGCCTGCAGATGGGAGGCCAGGGCCACCAGGGCCACCTTGGAGGCATCACTTTTCCGGCTGAACATGGATTCCCCGAAAAAGGAACACCCCAGGCTGATGCCGTACAATCCCCCTGCAAGCTCCCCCTGGTACCAGGTTTCCACTGAATGGGCATACCCTGTTTTGTACAGTGCAATATAGGCATCCACCATTTCCTCCACCAGCCAGGTGCCCTCCTGTCCCTGCTTTCTGGGTTTTGCACAGGCCCGGATGGTGCGTTCAAACGCCTGGTCAAAGGTGATCTGAAACATGTTTTTTCTGATTTTTTTGCGCAGGCTTCTGGAGATTTTTATCTCAGAGGGAAACAGCACCAGGCGGGGATCAGGGGACCACCACAGGATGGGTTCATTTTCGGAAAACCAGGGAAAAATCCCGTTCCGGTAGGCCAGCAGCAGTCTTTCACAGGAAAGATCCCCGCCGATGCACAGCAGACCGTCGGATCTGGCCAGCCATGCCGGCGGGAATTCCATCTGGTCTGACAACCGGAAAAGGGGCATTCAGCTCTTGAAATGAAAGGTCAGGTTGTCATTTTTCAAGCCGATGGTGATTTTCCCGCCTTTTTCCAGTTTGCCGAAAAGAATTTCATCCGTCAGCCTGTCTTTGATACTGCTCTGGATCAATCTGCCCAGGGGACGGGCCCCGAATTTGGGATCATACCCTTTCAGGGCCAGCCAGGTTCTGACACGGGAAGAATACCCCAGGGAAATGCCTTTGGTTTTGAGCATTTTTCTGAGTTCATCCATGTTTTTGTCCACGATCTTTTCCATGACCGGTTCAGACAGGTGGTTGAACTGGACAATGCCGTCCAGGCGGTTGCGGAATTCCGGGCTGAAGGTTTTTTCCACCGCTTTCAGGCCTTTGGTGTCTTTTTTGGCGGTCTGGGCCCCGAATCCGATATTGTTGGCACTCATCTCCCTGGCCCCGGCATTGGAGGTCATGATGATGACCACATTGCGAAAATCAGCTGCCTTGCCGTTGTTGTCCGTAAGTGTGGCATAATCCATCACCTGGAGCAGGATATTGTACAGGTCCATGTGCGCTTTTTCAATTTCATCCAGCAGCAGCACACAATAGGGGTGTTTGCGGATATTGTCCGTAAGAATGCCGCCCTGGTCGAATCCCACATATCCGGGAGGCGCACCGATGAGACGGGAAACCGCATGTTTTTCCATGTATTCGCTCATGTCGAACCGCATGAATTCAATCCCCATGTTCCAGGCCAGCTGCTTGGCAACTTCTGTTTTGCCCACGCCGGTGGGACCTGCGAACAGAAAAGAACCAATGGGCCGGTCCGGTGCTGCAAGGCCTGCCCTGGACCGCTTGATGGCAGTGGTCAGGGTGTGGATGGCATCATCCTGCCCGTAAATCACCTTGAACATTCTGTCAGGCAGGGATTCCAGATTGGCCCTGTCCGTGGATGACACCGATGTTGCCGGTACTTTGGCAATCTTGGCAACAATGGCTTCAATATCTTTGGGGGTGACATTCCTGCGGTTGGCAGCCCCTTTGAGGCGCAGAAACGCCCCGGTTTCATCAATGACATCAATGGCCTTGTCCGGCAGGAACCGGTCGTTGATGTATTTGTCCGACAGATAGGCTGCCGCTTCGATGGTCTGGTCTGAATAATGCAGCCCGTGGTGTTTTTCATAATAGGGCCGCAGTCCCATGAGGATCAGCCGGGTTTCCTCCACACTGGGTTCAGCCACCTCTATTTTTTCAAACCGCCGGGAAAAGGCCCGGTCTTTTTCAAAATGGTTCTTGTATTCCTCATAGGTGGTGGTGCCGATGCATTTGAGTTCCCCGGAAGACAGTGCAGGCTTCAAGATATTGGATGCATCCATGGAACCGGAGCTGGTGGCCCCGGCCCCCACAACCGTGTGGATTTCATCTATCACCAGCAGCGCATTCTCTTTTTGTTCCAGTGCGCTGAGAACATCTTTGAGCCGCTGTTCAAAATCGCCTCTGTATTTGGTACCGGCCAGCAGAGCCCCCATGTCCAGGGAAAACAGTTCACTGTCCTGGAGCAGCTCCGGTACTTCGTGGTTGTGGATTTTCAGGGCCAGACCTTCTGCAATGGCGGTCTTGCCCACGCCCGGATCCCCCACCAGGATGGGGTTGTTTTTGCGGCGCCGCACCAGGATCTGCATCACCCGGTCGGTTTCATTTTCCCGTCCGATAAGTGGATCGATCTTGTTGGCCCTGGCCCGGGATAAAAGGTTTGTGGTAAATATTTCCAGGGGATCTTTTTTCTTCTGCCGCTGGGCTTTTCTGTCATCCATTTTGAACATTTTCTGGGCCGGATCCGGCTGCTGCTTGGGCTTGTTTTCCGTTGCTGTTGCATGGGAAATATGGCGCAGCACATCCAGGCGGGTGATGCCTTCGGATTCCAGATAAAAGGCGGCGTGGGAGTCTTTTTCCTGAAAAATGGATGCCAGAATATCCCCGAGATTCACCTCGGTTTTTTCAGCAGACCTGGCATGGTTGATGGCCCGCTGGATCATGCGCTGGAAGCCGATGGTCTGCTGGAGAACATATTCTTCCTGGGAATCTATTTTTGTGAGTTTTTCTTCAAAAAACTTTTCCAGTTCATTTTTTATCTGTTCAGGGTTTCCCCCGCATTTTTCAATGGTTTCCGATCCTGATTCATGGTTCAGGATCGCATAAAGAACATGTTCCACGCATACATATTCGTGACGTCTTTTTTTGGCTTCCCTTACGGCAAAACCAAGAGTTGTGCTCAGTTCTTTGCTTATCATAACTGCTTACTCCTTTTCCATCGTACTCTTTAAAGGAAAACCCCTGCTGCCTGCCAGATGGTGAACTGTTTCAACTTTGGTTTCTGCGATTTCCCTTGTATAGATACCGCATACTGCTTTCCCCTTATTATGTACATTAAGCATTATTTGCATTGCTTTTTCAAGTGATTTTCCAAAAACATTGACAAGAATTTCCACAACAAATTCCATGGTGGTATAATCGTCATTATGGAGAATGACTTTATATCTGGGCGGTTTTTCATCACGGGTTCTTGAAAAAGTATCCGCCTTTGTTCTGGAATCAGTGGCTGCCATGTGCTGCTCCTATACCATACAGCATTTTTTATATTTTTTGCCGCTGCCGCAGGGACAGGGGTCGTTTCTCTGGACCTTTTTGCTGGAACGTTTCACCGGCTGCCTGAGGGCGTCGTCCTGGGAATGGGAAAAGGTCAGGTCCTGTTTTTCTTTTGGCAGAAGTTCATCTGCAGGAACAGACACGGAAATCTGGATTTTAAATAAAATATCCACGATTTCTTCTTTGATACGTTCCATGAGTCCGTGGAACATGTCAAAGCCTTCTTTTTTATAGATCCGCAGCGGATCCTGCTGGGCATACCCCCGCAGGCCGATGCCTTCTTTGAGGTGATCCATGGACAACAGGTGCTCTTTCCACCTTGTGTCCACGGTCTGCAAGATGACAAACCGTTCCAGGGACCTGGCCTGATCTTCACCGATCATGGTTTCTTTTTGTTCATATTGCGCTTTTGCCCCGGCAAAAACATGCTCGGCCAGGGCATCTGCATCGGTAAAGGATGCAGCATCCCCTGTCAGGTGCAGATCAAAATTAAACACCTGTTTGACCGATTTTTCAAGACCCTGCAGATCCCATTGGTCCACAGGGGTTTTTTCCCGGGCAAAATTGTTCACCAGTTCCCAGGCCTTGTCCTCCACCATGTCCATGACAACGGATTTCAGGTTGTCCTCCATGAGGGCCTGGCGCCGCTGGCGGTAGATCACCTCCCTCTGCTGGTTCATGACATCGTCGAATTCCAGCAAATGCTTTCTGATTTCAAAGTTGTGGCCTTCCACCTTGGACTGGGCGTTTTCAATGGCTTTGGAAATAAAGGAATGTTCAATGTGCTCCCCTTCTTCAATGCCCAGCTTGTCCATGACCGAGTGGATCCGTTCTCCGCCGAAAATGCGCAGCAGGTCATCTTCCAGAGACAGGTAGAACCGCGAAGAACCAGGGTCTCCCTGGCGGCCGGACCGGCCCCGCAGCTGGTTGTCGATGCGGCGGGACTCATGGCGGGAGGTGCCCAGAATATGCAGCCCCCCCAGTTCCACCACCCCGTCTCCCAGCTTGATGTCGGTTCCCCGGCCGGCCATGTTGGTGGAGATGGTCACCGCCCCTTTCTGACCGGCATTGGCAACGATTTCTGCTTCCGCCTTGTGGTGTTTGGCATTCAGCACGTTGTGGGGGATGCCTTTTTTCTTGAGGGTCTTGCTCAGATCTTCCGACACATCGATGGAAATGGTGCCCACCAGCACAGGCTGGCCTTTTTTGTGCAGGGCGATGATCTCCTTGACAGCGGCATCATATTTTTCTTTTTTGGTTTTATAGATCAGGTCGGCAAAATCCTTGCGGATCATGGGTTTGTGGGTGGGGATCACCAGCACGTCCAGATCATAGATTTTCTTGAATTCCGGGGCTTCGGTCTCTGCCGTACCGGTCATGCCTGACAATTTTTCATACATCCGGAAATAGTTCTGAAAGGTAATGGAAGCCAGGGTCTGGTTTTCGTTTTCGATTTTTACCCCTTCTTTTGCTTCCAGAGCCTGGTGAAGCCCTTCACTGTAACGCCGGCCGCTCATGAGCCTGCCGGTGAATTCATCCACGATCACCACCTGGTTGTTTTTAACAATATAGTCGGTGTCCCGCTTGAACAGGGTATGGGCCTTCAACGCCTGGGTCAGGTGGTGGAGAATTTCAATGTTGGCCGGGTCGTACAGGTTTTCCACGTTCAACATTTTTTCTCCCTTTGCAATACCGGCTTCGGTCAGGGAGGCGGTTTTGGATTCTTCGTCCAGGGTATAGTCCACATCTTTTTTAAACCCGGGTAAAATGGTGTTCACCTGGGTATATAAATGGGTGGATTTTTCAGTGGGCCCTGAAATGATCAAAGGGGTTCTTGCCTCATCAATGAGAATAGAGTCCACCTCATCCACAATGGCAAAGTTGAGCTCGCCCTGGGCCAGGCTTTGTTTTTCAAACTTCATGTTGTCCCGCAGATAGTCGAACCCGAACTCATTGTTGGTACCATAGGTGATATCCGCGCTGTAGGCCTCTTTTCTCTCCTGGTCTGTCATGTTGTGGAGAATCACGCCGGTGCGCAGCCCCAGGAACCGAAAAATCTGGTCCATCCATTCCGCATCCCTGCCGGCCAGATAGTCATTGACCGTCACTATGTGCACCCCTTTGCCGGACAGGGCATTCAGATAGGCGGGCAGGGTGGACATCAAGGTTTTTCCCTCCCCGGTTTTCATTTCAGCGATCATGCCCTGGTGCAGGGCGATCCCGCCGATAAGCTGCACATCGAAATGGCGCATCTCAAGGGTGCGCACCGATGCTTCCCTTACCAGGGCAAACGCTTCAGGCAGCAGTGCATCCAGGGATTCTCCTTTGTTGTACCGTTCTTTGAACGCTGTGGTCTGTTTTGCCATGTCTTCATCAGACAGCTGCTGCATAAGGGGTTCAAGATCATTTATTTGATGCACAAGGGGATCCAGCTTCTTCAGCTGCCGATCGTTGCTGGAGCCAAAGACCTTTGTGAAAAAATTGAGTACCATCTATGTTTTACCTGCCCTTCTATTAATGATAAATTTGCCTTTTACGAGAATAACTATAAGCATTAATAAAAAAAAATAAAATTAAAAAGAAAAAAAAATTCCAGGAGATTGGTTTTTTGGTGTAAATGCGGAGATACAGCCCGGGAGAAGGGTTTAGTTCAGAATATATTTCACCGGATCAACAGGCGCGCCGTTGATGCGCACTTCATAATGCAGATGGGGTCCTGTACTCTGACCGGTATTGCCCATATGGCCGACCACATCCCCGCGTTTCAGCCGCTGGCCGCGTTTGACAAGAATTTTGTCCAGGTGTCCGTACCGGGTCACCCTGCCGTAACCGTGGTCAATGGTGACCAGGTTGCCCAGAAGCGCTTTTCTGGATGCATAGGAGACTTTTCCGTCAGCAGTGGCAATTATTTCGGTGCCGGTTTTATTGGAAATATCCAGTCCTGCATGAAAGTCGCGCTTTCCTGTGAACGGAGATTTTCTGTAACCGAAACCCGAGGTTACCCAGCCCTCCACCGGCCTGATGGAAGGGGTGGATGCCAGCAGGTTTTTCTTTTTTTCCAGCTCTTTTATCAAATGGTCGAAATCAAGGAACTGCTGTTTGACAGTCAGGGCGGTCTGGTCAATCTGCTGGTGCATTTCCCGCAGCAGGCTGTTGTGTTTTTCATCTAAGGGAAGGTCGTGGTCCAGACTGTCTTCCGGAATACCGCCGATGCCGATGAATCCCTTTGTGCTGCCCGGTTTTTTTATATCTGCAATGAGCCGTACCCGGTCTTCGAGTTTGTCCAGGTCATTCACCCGGGTTTTGAGATCTTCAATGACTGCGGCAAATTTCTGCAGCTGGTGCCGCTGGGTTTTTATTTCCCCTTCCTGGGTCAGGATCACCTGCTGCTGGGTGGTGGTATCGAATGAAAGACTGCGCAGCCTGTGATAATCATATCCCAGCCAGCCGATCCCGCCTGCCGCGGCCATGCCGGCAACAACCAGAAAGGCGGCCAGCACTTTGTGCAGGGTGAGTTCCCTGATGTCGGAACTGGATCCGGAATGAAACCATATTTTGATTCGGTGCTTCATTGTCCTATGTCATACTTGATAACCAGATCCTGTGTCAAGTTAAAATGCAGTTTGCGGCTTCGACCCGTGGCGGGCGGGTGGTGTTGTTTGCATCTGTCTGCCGTGTTTGACCGGGTGTAAGGCATGCTTCGCTAAACGGCAAAAACTCCGGTCCGGTTGGTCCTCAAACAGTTTGCCGTTCTTAACGCTGCGCATGCCAAACACCCGGTAACAAACCCGGCAGAATAGGGATGCAAACAACACCACCCGCCCGCCACTAGTCAATGTATCAAACTGC
>JAWOEP010000184.1:0-4476 GCA_046482705.1 Desulfotignum sp. | reverse complement strand
GAAATGGCGGTTTTAGGGGCAAAGGTGCTGCAGATACGGTCCGTGGACTTTGCCAAAAAATACAATATTCCTTTGCATGTCAGATCATCATTCAATGAGGAGGAAGGAACCATGGTCGTCAATGAAAGCGCTGATATGGAAAGCGCTGTGGTATCAGGCGTTACATGCGATATGAATGAAGCCAGGATCACGCTGAAGCGGGTACCGGACCAGCCCGGCATATCCGCCAAAATATTCGGTCCCCTGGCAGATGCTGAAATCATGGTGGACATGATTATCCAGAACACCCGGACGGGCGGAGAAACCGACCTGACCTTCACTGTTACCAAGGATGATTTTGACCGGGCACTGGAAATTACAGAGGCGGTGGCCAAGGAGGTGGGGGCGGAAGAGGTGCTTTCCGCTAAGGAAATTGCCAAAGTATCTGTGATCGGATTGGGCATGAAAAGTCACTCCGGTGTGGCTGCCACAATGTTCAAGGCCCTGGCTGATGAAAATATCAATATCCGGCTGATTTCCACCTCGGAAATCCGGATCTCCTGTGTGATCCTGTCCAAATATGCGGAACTGGCTGTTCGTGCCCTGCACACAGCTTTTGGCCTGGACAGGGAGGATTAGACCGGCTTCCGGCTTTCCAGGACACACTCTATTTCGGCAATTACTTTTTGGGCGGCTTCAGCCGGTTCATCAGCATCCCTTATGGGGCGGCCGATAACCAGCAGATCGCTGCCCTGGGAAATAGCCCGGGCCGGGGTGGTAATCCGTTTCTGATCATCCCCCGGTGTCAGGCTCCATGCCGGGCGAATCCCGGGGGTGACCGCCAGAAAATCTCTGCCAAAACCCGCTTTGATGGCGGCAGCTTCCCGGCCGGAACATACCACACCTTTGCACCCGGCATCCCGAGCCATTTTGGCCCTGCGCATCACCAGTTTTTCCGGTTCGGCAACAAACCGTTCCTGAAACCCGCCTTGAGAAAGGGTTTTGCCATCATTGTCCGTGAGCAGGGTGACCCCGAGAACACCGACTTTTTCTCCACCGCCTTTTACCGCGCTTTTCAGCATTTCCAAAGAGGAGCTGCAATGCACGGTTGCCAGGTCAACCCCCAGGTCAGCCACCCGGCCCATGGCCCGGAAAACCGTTGCACAGATGTCGTGGAGCTTAAGGTCCAGAAAAATCCCGGCAGGACTCATATCCCGCACCATGCGGATCACCGCCGGCCCCTGGTGAATGAACAGCTCCAGACCGATCTTGAACATGCCCACCCGTTCCCCCAGCACCCTGATATGGGATTTCGCCTCTGCCATGGAAGAAAAATCCAGAGGAAAAACAATATACTCCCTGCCTGATTTTTGTGCATTCATTTTCATTTCCTTGAATTACTATACCGGCACCATACCCGTCACCACAAAATTATCATAATAATCACAAAAACATCCTGTAATCAACATGCAATGCTTTTGAAAACAGCTTGGCATTTCTTTTTCCAATGGGCCGTTTTCCTCTTTCCATTTCAGAGATATGTCTTTGAGGGATGGCTGTTAATTTTGAGAGTTGAACCTGGGTCAAACTGTTTTTATGGCGGCTGCCAGCCAGGCAGGTGCCGGGCGCATTACCTTCAAACTCTTTAAATGCCTGGCGCCATGGTATAGTGGGGGAGTTGTTTCCGGCATTGGTGAAACCCAATTTCTTTAAAGCAGCTATTGCCACTTCCTGTTTTTCTGCAGGCCCCTCAAATAGGAGCTTCACTTTAGTATGGTGCTTTTTCATGTGATCCAACATATAAAACCTCGACCAGCTTGATTTCCTTGTCTGTTACTTCCCAAACAGCAACATAGGTTGGTTGTCCTGTTTTTAAATGGCAATGGTGCCGTTCATACCCAAGTTTGCTGTAATTTTTCCAATTGCCGCGGACAGGCCCGGAACTTTCAATTTCCCACAGCAATGCAAACAGGGACTGCTTTACCGATTTTGGTAATTTGGGTATAGCCTTTAAAACCTTTTTCGTTACTGTTACTGTCCAATTCATTACGCATAAATATACTTTTTTTTAGTATAAAAATCAAGGACAAAAATAGATGCTTTCGGCAAACTCCAGGGATCTGTTGGATCGGATTCGGACAGAAATTCCCTAATATTTCTGTATCCATCACCATCAAAATCATCCACTGGATGCACATCAGCAATGGAAAAAATGGCATCAGTCGGATCTAATACTTCCGCAGGTAGAGCCCCGGGTGGTGCCCTGTGACCGGAACCGTCAGAGCCGGAGGAGCACACCAACCATATCAGAACGGCAGAAGCGCATACAGCAGGCCAGTGTCCACCTTCTGGATTTCACGCACAGCAGCCCCGGAGGATCTCGGGCCGGGCACAGGGCACCACCCGGGGCGGCAGCCAGGCCGGCAAACCGGGTGCATGAAAAACCCTGACCGATATGCTGCATGTAACCACATCCTGTTCAGCTGTTTGATACCCGCCCCCTGCGGGTGCTGTATGACCGGCCCGAGATTGACATCTGACGGTCCTGTCATACAGCACCCGCAGGGGGCTATGTCAATATATGTGAAGCTGCATCTCCATGCGATTACCCTGGTCAAAGCAAAATTCAGTGGTTCATTTTCCGGATACAATGTGGTATACTGCGGTGTTGCTGAAAGGAGAAACATGGAAACCAAAAAATACACACTGACCATGCTGGTTGAAAACGAACCCGGCGTAACCGCCCGCATCACCGGTCTTTTTGCCGGAAGAGGCTATAATATTGAAACCATCTGCGGCGCCCCCACAGCAAACCCGAAAATGTCCAGGATCACCATTACCACCCTGGCCAATCCCCTGATGCGCGAACAATGCATGAAACAGATCAAGCGCCTGGTCAATGTCATCAAGCTGCGGGACATGACCGGAGAAGAGGCTGTAAAACGGGAAATGGCCCTTGTATGTGTCAAGGCGGAACCTGAGAACAAAGAAAAGATTCAGCAGATCATCACGGCCTTCCAGGGAAAAATTGTGGATAAAGGGCAGCAGCATTACATTTTTGAGGTCACCGGGGATGAACTCACAGTGGATGGCCTGCTCGGGGAGCTGGCACCTTTCGGCATCAAGAAACTGGCCCGGTCTGGGGTGCTTGCCCTGTACCGGGAACCCTGACCGGCAAAAATACCATGCCGGCGCCTTTTTCACCCCCGTTCACTGCAAGACAAACCCTGAAATGTGTACTGCTGCGGATAAAGTGTTGAAACTCCGGGACCTTTAATGATATCACCTGTTATGTAAAAGTCATGATCCTTGCCATGGATAAAAAAAACTATGCATTTTCAGAAAATTGAACATATTACCGCAGGCCAGCTCAAAGCAGATAAAAATTCTTCAGATATTTATCAGGCCTATCTGGGCACCTGCCTGGGTGTGGCCCTTTATGACAGAAAAACCCATACCGGCGGCATGATCCACATCCTGCTGCCGGAACCGCCCATAACCGGTTTTCCGGAATATCCGGAAAAATATGCTGCCACAGGGCTCCCCCTGCTGATTCAGGAACTCATCCGCCTGGGCAGCTCCCCCAAAGATATCACAGCCACCATTGCCGGCGGGGCCCTTGTGGGGCCGGTGAGTTCCCAGGACATGGGCCTGGATATCGGCGGAAGGTCCACTGAACTGGCCACCACCATTCTCGGGGATGCCGGCATTGAGATCCTGACATCAGAAACCGGCGGTTTTTTTTCCTGTACGCTGGAACTGGACATGGCCACAGGAGAAACCTTCATCAGCCCGCCCTGGGAAGAAACCCAGGAACCTGTGGGGCAGATTGTCCGACCGAAAATGGACGACATTGTTCGCACCATTGAAAACCTGCAGCCCATCCCCCAGACCGCCCTTAAAATTTTACGCATGTTCCAGGACAGACGGGTGGACATCATGGACATCTCCCAGGAACTGTCCAAAGACCAGGTTCTGGGGGCCCAGACCCTGAAACTGTGCAATTCCGCATTGTTTGCCGGCACCGCCCGCATCGATACCCTCAGGGATGCGGTACTGCTTCTGGGCGAAGACATGCTCCTCAAGTCCATTATCACCGCAGCTGTAAACAAATACTACAACCAGATCGGCACCAGCGGGTATTCTCTGTGCAAAGGGGGGCTGTTTTTCCATGCTGTGGGCGTGGCTGCCACAGCAGAAAAACTGGCGGACAAAACCGGGATTATATCGGGAAAACAGGCCTATACCGCAGGACTGCTGCATGATATCGGCAAGGTGGTGCTGGACCAGTATGTGTCAGATGCCATGCCGCTTTTTTTCAGGGATCTGGTGCAGGAAAAGAAAAATTTTCTCCAGTCTGAAAAAAAACTGCTGGGGATCACCCACTGCCTGGCCAGCAGGGCCCCGGTATGGCAGTGGGTGATCCCGAGCAGTTTTTTTTCAGACTGGAGAAAGTTTTTCTTTTCCTGCACCAGATCCCTGAAAAAAAGCGGCATG
>JAWOEP010000073.1:0-13092 GCA_046482705.1 Desulfotignum sp. | reverse complement strand
ATCTGCGGTCATTTCGAGATCATATCGAGATTGGAGATTTAACCAGAACTGGGGGGACATACCGAAAAAACGTCCCAACCGGAGAGCAGTATCTGCGGTAATTGATCTTTTACCATGCACAATTTCATTTATTCGCCTTGGCGGCACACTTATGTCTTTTGCCAAACGATACTGGCTGATTCCCATGGGCTTTAAAAATTCTTCAATAAGAATTTCGCCAGGATGTATAGGTGGAAGTTGTTTGCTCATATAACCTCCTAATGATAATCTGTTATTTCAACATCATACGCATCGCCACCGCTCCATTTAAAACAGATGCGCCATTGGTCGTTAATGCGTATACTGTGTTGACCTTTCCGGTCTATTGCCAACGCCTCCAATCTATTGCCTGGTGGCGTTCTTAAATCATTACGCCAATAACGTCAAACATTATGTTGATAGTTGGTATAATCTTGGCTTGATCAACGATCAAGTAGCGACCAAGTAACGGCCCTGATCCGTGTCATCGGAACCGTCGAGCTGGGCTGGTCATGGAATTTTCAGTGCGGACCCGCCGTCAGTATGATTTTGTCGATGTCACAAGTTCTGTCATGCGTCTGTCACAAGTTTTTGTCACAAGATGCCGCAAGTTCATACCTTCAACCCCGTCATATCCATGTCGTTTTCACGAACGCTTTGAATTTTTTTATAAAAAGTCGGTCAGTCACGGTCATAATATTCACTGATGGTGAACAGCCGTTTGAAATCATACCCGGCCCTGTACAGACAGAGGGTTGACAACAACCTTGATAGCCGGCTATTCTCGATGACATGGTGAGAGGCTGGAGCGCCTATCTCACGGTGGCCTTCCTGGAACGGTTCACCTTTGTCGCCGAATATGCCGTGGCCCTGGACCACTTCAAGGCCGGTGAAATTTATGATGCCGCCGACACACAAGACCGGAAGCCGGGTGCCTGGAACCTGGAACTGGGGTTTTCCGCCCTGGAGAACCTGGGTCTGGCCATCGGTTACGGCGGATCAGATGACGGCGGGACGGAATTTTTGCCCGAAACCCGGTACGGGTCGGTGGCCAACTGGGGTATTTTCGACAGTACCAATCTGGCCCTGGAGTTTCTGAGAGCGGAATTCGACGATGATGCTGTGGAGACCGATACGGTCACCCTGCAGCTGGCCATTGAATTCTAACTGCATCCTGTCCCTGCTGAATTCCCGGGTTTTCCAACATCCCGGGAATTCAGGCGCAATGACCGATGATCATCCGGGGGATGTGACCGGCTATGGTTTCCTGGCTCTCCTGTTTCTTTTGCTGCTGGCAGGTGTCAGCCGGGTTATCCGCCGCCTTCCGGCCAGAAAGCCGGTATAGCGGTAAAGCGATTCCGCCTCTCCCGAGCGCTTCAGGGCCAGGGACTGGCAGACCAGGCCGCAGGGTGCCTGGTAGTCGTTTTGCTCGAACGCAGCCCGGGCCGCTGCAAGGCAGGCAGCGGACCGCTCTTCTACGGCAATGAGGGGACCTCTTTTGAAAGGGCGTTGTCCCCGGGGAACAGGGCACCGACTTTTCCCCTTTATTTTACCGGCTTGTAGTTCGCCTCTGCTGCTTCAAGCACAGCCTGCGCTTCGTCGGCATCCGAGAAGCCGAGTCCTTTCATGCCACCATCCGGGCCCTTGTAGTTGGCGAACCAGAGATCGACAATCTGACTCACACCGTGAAACTCGGCATCAAGCTGCGCCATACTCTTGATGTGGCTGAAGGGCGAGTTCTCGGCCAGAACTGCAATCAGCTTGTCATCCTGTTCGCCGCCATCAAGCATTTTCAACACGCCGATCAAGCGCACATTAACGATCTCGCCGCGCGGCACAGCCTGCCCCAGCACCATGACATCAAGCGGGTCTCCGTCACCGCCCAGTTCCTTGGGTAGAGCCGTTCCGGGAATGGTGCCGTAGTTGCCGGGGTAACCCAGATAATTCACGATACGCGGCTTGCCTTTCTTGAATTCCCAGTAGACCGCTTTCGGATCATCCTTGCTCACCTCCCATTTGGCAGAGGTGCCGGTCGGGATCTCGACGATGGCCCGGATGGTGCCATCCTCGTTAATCGCCGGAAGCGACATCAAATCCTGGTCTCCAACAATGGTAAAAATATCCTTGGGCATCATGGCGGTGGTGTGCCGCGTGGTATCGGCGAAGCCCAATCCACCGATCGTCTCAGCCAGCGTGTTCGAAGCCAGCGTGAACACAAAAACCGTACTGGCCAATGCCAATAGCAGGGACTTGAAAATGGAATCCTTCATGACTGTTGCATTCATTTTATTTCTCCTCTTGTTTTATTTCGTACCAAGGGATGCCAATCACCCCCCTATCCGAAATCAACATACGTAGGAGGTTTTAGGGTTTTATGTATACGACATTTTTGTTCTGTTAGAATCACTGCATACAACTATAAAGCACTGAAAAAATTAGCGCAGGATACGCGGTTTGTCGGATCTGATCGAATCGGATATCTGGCAGGCCTTCACACCTGGGGTGGCATGCTCCAGTTTCATCCGCATGACACACACCGGATTTACCTGGTCCTGAAAATACTCTTCAATCCGTTTATGCTGCATCCGTTGATATTGGGACATATATACGAGTCATCTTTTGGTTCTCTGGAATCCTACCTTCTTCATCAGCTCCAGCTGAAAAAGGTATAGGAGAATCCTCGTTGTCGATGTGTGCGCAAAAACGACCTGCTGGTATTGTCTTCCTTCAGAAGGTCTTTCAATGAATCGGGAGGATTCAGACTCAGTAAAAGTAAGTGTGTCGTTCGGGAAACCAACGGCCTGTCAAGGTTTTTTCAATAGAATAAACCCTCCCAATAAGGCGGTGAACGGCGCCACGGTCACCAGGGCAAAGCTGCCCACAATGGTTTTCAGCACCTCCGCTGCCACGTATATTATGTTAAACGTTGACGACAAAGGAATCCCCTGCGCCATAAACGCCATTAACAGGGTGATGAATCCCCCTGAATAGGCCAGAAGAAGGGTGGTGGTCATGGTGCCAGCCACGGCCCGGCCCACGTTCAGGCCCGATTTGATCAGCTCGACCCGGGTGATGGCGGGATATTTTTCCACGACTTCGTTCATGCTTGCGGCCACGTCCACGCCCAGGTCCATCACTGCACCGGAACAGGCGATAAAAACGGCTGCAATATATATTCTGGTAAGGTCCAGATGCCCGAACCCCGAATACAGCAGCGTTTCGGCAAAGGGCATCACCGCCCCGTGAAGATGAAGGGGGCCGGTGAAAAAATAGGCCAGTCCGCAGCTCGTGAGTACGCCTGCAAAACTGCCGGCAAACGCCGTGGCCCCTTTCCGGTTCACCCCTGCCACAAGAAAAATGATGGCACCGCAGAGCGTGGCCGTGACTCCCAGGGTCACCAGGATCGGGTCCCATCCTTTTAACAGGGATGGAATCAGGATCTTCCAGATCACAAGGGCAGCGAAAAGGAACGATAACAGGGCTTTCAACCCGGTAACCCCTCCGAAGGCGATCAACAGCAGGGCAAACAGACATAACAGAAAGATCTCGATACCGATCCGGTAATGCTCCTGAGGATTTACAAACACCACGTTGCCGTCCGTGTCAAGGGTCAGCACCACAAAGGCCATATCCCCGGGTGCAAAAATCTTGTCCCGGTCCATCTGGCCCAGAAGCTGATTTTCCGTTTTAAACGTCCTGCCTTCAAAAGGCCCGCTTTTGATTTCAACAACAACCTTCTGCTCGCCGGTTTTCACCATCCCGTGCTGGATGACGTTTTGATTGTCAACCGCTGCAACCTGCCCTTTGCACCGGATTGCCCGCTGGTCCACTTTTTTTTCAAACCCCGTGGGTAACAACCAGATCATCAGGCAGAGCAGAAGGAAAACAGCGGAAAGGATGATGTCTTTTTTTCCGTTTGCCGCTGGTTTGCCGGGCATTTTCTGTGTCATGTTCGCAACATTGGTCATCGTCTGTATGTTATCCATAAAATACAGACGGTACGGTATCATGAAAAATGCCGCACCGTCTGTGTTTTCAACAGTTTGGTGTAATATTATCCACCCTCTGGTTTCAATCAGTTACCGACCGCGGCGGCAAACTTGAAAGTGTCGCCAAATCCCATGATATTCATTATTTTGAGTCCGATATCCGTGTTGTCATACATTCCCTGGAACGTTTCAGCGTCAGTTCCCACTGCCGAGGTGGTGACCGGGACACCCGTATGCTTGTAGGATGTCCATGCGATACCGGCCTTCTGGTTTAAAATGTGGGTCAGGGTGACACTTAACGGGTCATACCCGCCATACATGATATAGGTCTGTGGATCACTGGACTTTTCAACCTGTTTGTCCATACTTCTCTGGTATGCTTCGATGATCTGTGTGATTTCGTGGTTGGCCAGCACCATTTGATCATCGGCCGCCCCCTTGAATTTGAGCCCGAAATAGTCAGTAATATGCGGTTTCATATCTTCAAAGCTCGGGGTGACATCCTTTTCCTGGAACGCCGTGACGATATCGTCGGAGAACTTTTTGAAGGAAACTTTCTGGCCCTTGAGACCATCAAAATACGTCTGGTACTTGGTACCGGCAAAACCCAGGGTCATACCACCGCACTCGTGGTCACCGGTTACGACGAGGAGGGTGTCGTCCGGGTGGTTTTTGTAAAACGCGTATGCCTTTTCAACGGCCTTGTCAAATTCTACGGTGTCTTTGATGGCTGCAGCCGCGTCATTGGCATGGCATGCCCAGTCGATTTTACCGGCCTCAACCATCATGAAAAATCCGTTTTCGTTGTCCAGGAGTTCAATGCCCTTCTGGGTGAACTCGGAAAGCGTAATGTCCTTGCTGCTGGTGTCCATTTGATAGGGAAGTGCGCCGGAATCCTGTATCCATTCGCTGGTGGCAATCACTTTTCCATCCGCCGGGGTCAGTTTTTCAAAGTCAGCCCTGTTCTGGGTTACCTTGTATCCGTTTTCCCGGATCAGTTCCCAGGCATTGCCCTTAAATGTGGTGGCGTTGTCCTTGTCGTTATCAGGGTCCTTGATGGTTCCGCCGCCAAAGTAATCAAACCCGCTTTCGGCAAGGGCCACGGCGATATCGTAGTACTGCCCGCGCTTGGGGACATGGGCATAGAATGCCGCCGGGGTGGCATGGTCCACAGAAACGCTGGAGACGATGCCCACCTTCATGCCGTTTTCCCTGGCCAGTTCCGCAAGGGTTTTCACCGGCTTGAGGTTCGGGTCCATCCCCACGACACCGATGTTGGTTTTCAGGCCGGACGCTATGGCAGTCCCGGCAGCCGCGCTGCCGGTGATGAACCGGTTCGCCGCGTGGGTGGTGGTGATGCCCTGGTAGGGTAAACTGTCCACCAGAAGTTTATGCCCCAGGTATTCATTCGCCGCTATGCGCTGGGGCACCCCCATGCCGTCACCGATAAAAAGAAATACGTACTTCGGGGCCGTCGCTGCTGCGGATGATGCAAACACAAGCAGCAGAAACAGTATCGAGATTGAGGTTAAAACTTTTTTTGCCTGCCGACTGTTCAGTAACATGACTACCTCCTTTTGGTTAAAGTCATTTCAGGGTTTATATTTCCTGAAACATGTTTTGAAAGAATGAATGAATTGTTATTTTTGTGTATGTGTGCCACTCAATATCATTGATTTATCCAGAGTTTAAACTTGTTGCGTGTTTCTTCATCTGCCTGATTATACCAGTACATGAGCATCTTTTCAGCCACGTTGCTTTGATCTATTTCGGATGTGCGGGTCACCTGTTTTTCGGGTGCGGGGTTCAGGGTTGATGTTACCGGCCTGGAAGGGGTGGCTGGTGATGTCCTTATATTAAAAACCGGGGGGTTGGAGTTGACAGCAGCCGGGGAGTCCGTTTCATTGAATGCGTGAATCTCTTCTTCAAAGTCGCGCAATATTTGCACCCCCTCTTTTTCAAGTATGGCAATTTCGGTTGGGATCGTTTGTCCGGCCGCATCCAGTATCTGGATATCTGCCGTGTTATTGAGCATATCAAGATCCCGAGAGCGTTTGATTTTGGGGATTACCATTTTCAGTGGCTGGGTGTTGGCCTCAAATTTGATGACAAAAACATCTGAGTAGCCCATTTCGGCATCATCATCAAAACTGCTGCCCATCTCCCCCTGGAATTGAGCCACAATCTGGTTGATGCCGGTAGAAACCGGCAGCGTATCGTGATGTTTCACCTTTTTGCCGTTTAACACCATGATTTTTATTTTATCAGGAATCTCAAGTGGGGTATCTGCCCAGGCGGGATACCCCAGATACAGTCCAAACAATAGTCCTGTCAGTAACCATATTCCGATTTTAACACGCTGCTTCATGATATTTTCCATTCTTTGTTGTGGGCAAACCCGGGAATGGGGCTCTTTCACTGGAAAGAGCCCCAATATACAATCTGACTATGTGCAGGGGGAACCGCTTAGAATTTAATGCGCATACCAACCATGTACCCCATGTCAACATCGTCTTCATCACTGTCAGAGATTTCTGCAAACAGGCGTACGTTTTTAGCAGTGGGGAACTTGTAAGTTGCGTTTGCATACCAACCGACGACATCATCTGTGTCATCATCCAGATTCACAAAACCCAGACCAAATTCGAATGGTTTGTAAGGAACAATCGCTGCAATATTCCAAACACTTTCGTCTTTGTCATCCCCATCGTCAGTTACACTGTAATCGGCGCCGAACTCAGCGAAACCGGCATCAAACGTCAATTGAAGACCCCAGGTGTCTGTGTTTTCAGTGGAACCAAACGCTTCAAGGCTCTGATAAGCGGCACCAATGCCAAAATTATTGATGTCCAGGACGACCATGATGTCAAAGAACTCACCATTCATATCACTTTTTTCACTTTCAGCAGCAATTTCATATGTTGCCAGGAAGCTCACCATGTCAGCAAATTCACCGGAAACACCAATCAAGTCGTCGCCGTCTACAGCACCGAATTCATCAAAACAGTCATCAGCAACAATGGTTTCCAGGGAGGCGGCAACACCGAACTCATCACCGGCACTGTCGGTTTTGCCAAAAAAGATTTTAAAATCATCGATGTTCATACCAATGTAGGCTTCTTCAAGGTGCGGATCTTCACTGGTGTTGGATTTGTCAGCAGCATTTTTGAAACCAAAGTCCAGTCCACCAAATGCTGTCAGGGAATCATTGAGTTTGTAGGAAATTTTGTTTTTGATTTCAAGGTCATCGTATTCAAGATCCAAATCCTGATCATCACCCGGGTCCTGGCGAAGTTGAATCTGTATATCACCTTTGATTTCGTACTTGAAGTTGTCTTTTTCCACAACGGTTGCTGCCTGGACAGAACTCGCTGCCACAAGGAAAGCGCCAATTACCATTCCAATAACTAATTTTTTCATCGTTTTTTCTCCTTAAAAAAAATTTGCAGACCATTTTTGATTGTTCCTGTTTTCATTTGAACAAAAAAAAGACCTGCTGATCAACGGCTTCCGCCTTTCAGAAACCCAAAAAACGACGAAAAAATACGGTATGAAGATTAATCTCTCACTAGTATGGAGTTAATTTCTCAATAAGATAATGTGAATAAATGATTAGCCCTTACGCCTTCAACGGATCCCAACCGGAACGAGAAAAAATGAAGACTGGAGACCGTAAAGCAGGAGAGGACTGAATGGGCATACCGCCATCAGCCTGGGTGCCCGGCAGTGATCGAAACGCCTGATTCAGGAAAGGACTGTTTCCAGAGCCCGGGGGATGTGGCGGATGATTTCGTCAATGCCCGTGGCCGGGGTGGGGGAGGCATACTGTCCTGCCATGCGGTTGGCTTTGGCCGCGGCAAACCCGGCTTCCGGGATGGCCATGCCCGTGCTGATCAAAGCGGAGACAATGCCCGTCAGGGTGTCGCCCGTGCCGCCGATGGCTTCCATGGCCTCGTGGGACGGGCCTTCCACCCGGAACAGTTCCCCCTGCCGGTTCATGACATAATCCACGGACCCTTTTACCAGCAGGTACCGGGCCGCGTTGTCATGGGCATAGGCCCGGTCCACCAGCTCCGTGACAGGGTTGTCCGTGTGCAGGATAAATCCCCGGGTGTAGAACGGGTGGGGCGCGGTTTCATCGGCCAGGAACGCCAGTTCCCCGGCATCCGGGGTGAACAGGTCGTAAGACGGGGCCGCCCCGCTCATCTTGGCGGCATACATGAATCCGGCATCGGCGATGAGGATGGGGGTGTTTTCCAGGTCCTGGAGCCGGAACAGGACCCGGTTGTGCCAGTCCGTGTCCGGCTGGAGGTAATGAAATACCAGGGTGTGGATGCCGGACAGGGACGCGGCAGTGACCAGATGGCCATACAATTGCCTGCTGCCGTGGCCCTTGCCCGTATCCCCGGCCAGAAAACCGGTGACAGGCTCTCGGCCGAATACACTCAGGGTCTGGATGGCCGCCCCCATGAGCGCCGGGGTTCCCCGGTGGATCGGAACAGGTCTGCCGTCCAGGACCAGATGATCGTGTTCCAGTGTCACCAGGCCTTCGGCCAGGCCAAAGTCATTGTCCGGGACGGTCCCCGCTATGCCGAGCATTGGTGTTTCATCTCCTTGTACGCCAGCCCCAGGGCATACCCGCACAGGGTATGGCCGATCTCCAGGGGGTCCGGTGCCGCATCCAGCGGCTGTCCCACCATCATCCCGGCCAGCCAGGGCACGTCCGGACACCCGCCGCCGGACACATTCACGATGATCAGGCTTTGTTTATCTACCGTGATTTTCATGTTGGCGGCCCGGATCATGAGATAATCACCAAAATCCTTTGTCTGAAACAGGCTGACCGGTTCCAGCAGCGGGTCTGTCACGGGCACCACCTGAAGCGGTTCATTGTTACGGGATGCGAGCAGCCGGACGATCTCCAGCTGCGCGATCAAGGGAAACACGATCACCAGGTCGCACCCGGTCTGGATCTCCGGGGGCGGTCCCATGACCCGGACATCCCACCCGTTTTTTTTGAGCAGGTTTTCCGCCTGGATCACCTCGCTGGTATGTTCAAACACCAGGATGCCGTGATCCGTCTGAAACGCACCGTTATCTCTTTTTGTCGCTTTTATGTCTCGTGTTTTTTTTAAAAATTTGAACAACAGTGCCACCTGAGTATGTGAATTATTGTTTAACGATGGTCAGATGATATTCATCTCCGGTTTCCCGGATATCCGTCACCTGGCAGTTCTGGCTTTCAGCGGCCCGGGATACATTTTCCTTGGACGCTTCCGTGTCCACCAGCACTTCAAATTCTTTATCTCCGGGAGATTTGACCGCCTCCAGAAACATGAGTACAGGCTGGGGACAGGACAACCCCCTGGCGTCGATGGTTTTTGTCATGATTTTTATCTCCTTAGATTATTGTTTGCGCATTGACAAGCCAATGGCCAGGCATACAACGAATCCGATAATGACCGCGGCGATCCCATAGGGTCCTACCCCGGCAGGGGAGCTGGCCAGTCCGAAATTGTGGGCAAAACCTGCCCCCACAATCATACCGAACACAAATACGGCTGCATCTCCGTCACCTTCTCCGGCCAGAAACAGCTGCCGGCCCGGGCATCCGCCGGCCAGGGCAAACGCCAGACCGGCCAGGGCCATGCCGGCAAAGTTCCACAGGTGCAGGGTGTGGGCCACGGGCTGTTTTTCAAACCCCATATTGAACTGACCCAGCACGAGGTTGGCAATGCCTGCCACCACCAGCAGGGTGATGACACCCGTGAACAGGTGCATCTGCCGGAATAAAAGCAGATCCCGGAACGCGCCCATGGTGCAGAACCGGCTGCGCTGGGCCAGAACGCCGATCAGCAGTCCGGCGGCAAGGGAAATGATCAGAGGTGCGCTCATGGCGCCCGGTCCTTTGAGGCTGTAAAACAGAATATCGTTTTTGGGCTCTCCGTCGATTTGCGGAAATATCAGCATCAATACCAGGAACCCCAGCATCACCACGGGCATGAGCAGCCCGGCGGCGGTATGGGTTTTCTGGGTCCGGCCCAGGTTGTACCCGTTTTTCAGAAACAGGGTCCCGATCCAGATGCCGAAAATCAGTCCGGCCAGCCCCAGGATCGCATTCAGGTCCCCGCCGGCCAGGCGCAGCAACGCCCGCCAGGGGCATCCCAGAAACACCAAAGCCCCGATCATGGCAAACACGCCCAGTACAAATCTCACAAACGGGGCCGACCCTGTTCGGGGCCGGAAGTCCTTGAACGCCAGAGCCGCGGCCAGTGAGCCCAACACAAATCCAATGATTTCGGGCCGCATGTACTGGACCACCGCAGCCCGGTGAAATCCCAGTGCACCGGAAATATCCCTTTCAAAACAGGCCACGCAGATGCCCATGTTCCCGGGATTACCCAGTTTCTGGAGCAGCGGGGCCAGAATGCCGATGGCCGCCCCCACCACAATGATGCCGGTTCGGGTGGCCCAAAAATTTTTTGTCATGGATGTGACTCCTTTCAATAAGTGATTCAACACAGTCCTATTCGAAAACATCGTTTTAGTACCTGATGGGCCCGGACACAGTCAAATTGTTAATATTGATAAGTTTATCAAGAAAACATAGAAAATATGAATATCAGGCAATGGATATGTATAGTATATTTAAATACAAAGCATCGATTTTTATCGAACCAAACAATTGGACTTCCGGATGGGATAAAGATAATAATATGGCAGGCTGGAAAGATGGAACGCTTGACAAGAACTGAAGACCAGAAAAAAAACCGATGACAAAGAGATTGTATGTCCATCCCAAAGTGGAAAAAGCCCTGGATCAGATGAAAACCCTGGACAATGCGCCCAAGGTTGCTGCGGAACGGGCCGAAGCCATTATCAACGCCTTGAAGAATGGAACCATCATGGCCCGAGCCGGCCGCCTTTCCAAAACCAAGGATGCCCGGATTAGAAAACTGTTCAAGTATGATCTGGGAAAAGGGTTCCGCCTGATCAGCCTCAAGGACAAGTCGTCATTGTACATCCTTTTTGTGGGGTCCCATGACCAGTGTGACACCTGGTTGGATACCAACAGCAAGGGGAAACCCCATCAGACAGAGGTGGCCATGTTCTGTTATGAGGTCTCACAAAAGAAACAAGGACACAAAAGAGCTGCACCCCCATCCTTTTCAGACCTGGAGGAGGATCTGTGCAACCGGATGCCGCCGGTTTCCCAGAAAGATCTGCGGGAGGTTTTCAGCGGGCTGGTGAAAAGCTTACAGACTCAGTAGACCGGGCATCGGGGTTCAGACCGGAAGAACGATCAAATGGAAAACAGGCGCATGTATATCGGAAAAATCGATGGTCAGAATAAAATTGATTCAGACAATCAATTTTACAGATAGAATTTGTAAATGTATAAACCACTCCAAAGTAACCATTCAAATTTGAAAAGGAGACACCATGACGACCGATTACACCCCCATGTGGCAGGAACTGGGACTGGACCTGGCCGGCCACGAGGCTCTGCTAAACGTCCTTGGCACCGCATACACCGATATTTATCTGTCCCAGAAGAACCGACCCGAAGGCATGGGCTATTTTGATTTTGTGATGAGCGAGGTCCATGGGCTGCGCATCAAAGAGCTGCTGGACGAAAAAGCCGCCGGAAGAAAAATCATCGGTTCCTATTGCGTGTTTGTGCCCGAAGAGATCATTCTGGCGGCCAATGCCACCCTGGTGGGGCTGTGCTCAGGGGCGGACTTTGCCATGGAAAAAGTGGAGCAGCTTTTGCCCAGAAACACCTGTGCGCTGATCAAATCCTCATTTGGATTTAAAATCGGCAAGGTGTGCCCGTACCTGGAAAGCGCGGACATGATCGTGGGGGAAAACACCTGTGACGGCAAGAAAAAAGCCTATGAAACCCTGGGTGCCCTGGTGGACAACCTGTATGTCATGGACCTGCCCCAGACCAAGACGGATCAGACCAAAGACCTGCTCAAGGCGGAATACATGAAATTCAAGGCGGCCGTCGAAGAACTGACCGGTGTCACGGTCACGGCGGAGTCCCTGAAATCCGCCATTGATGTGGTCAATGCCAAGCGGGCCGCCATTCACCGGCTGTCGGCATTGAGAAAGGCCGACCCCGCCCCCATTTCCGGGCTGGATGCCCTGCTGGCCAACCAGGTGTTTTTTTATGACAACCCGGCTCGGTTCACGGAATCGGTCAACAAAATCTGTGATGAACTGGAAATCCGGATCCAGGAAAAAACCGGGGCATTTCCTGCCGACGCTCCCCGCATCCTGGTGTCGGGATGTCCCCAGGCCGTTCCCAACTGGAAACTGCACATGATCACTGAAACGGCAGGGGCCGTGATCGTGGGCGAAGAGTCCTGTGTGGGGGAACGGGGCACCCGGAATCTCACCGCCGACACCGGCACTACCGTGGATGAGATGATGGATGCCATCGTGGACCGGTATTTTCAAGTGGACTGCGCCATTTTTACCCCCAATCCCCAGCGCCTGGATCACATCCAGGAGATGGCCACCGCATACAACGCCCAGGGGGTTATCCATTACGGGCTCCAGTTCTGCCAGCCCTATCTCATGGAATCCATTCCCGTGGAAAAGGCCCTGGAAGAGAAAAACATCCCCTGCCTGCGGGTAGAGACCGATTACGGCATGGAAGATGCGGGGCAGCTCAAGACCCGGGTGGAAGCCTTTATCGAGCAGCTCAGGTAAAAATTATCATGACCTCAGACACAACAGTGGCGCGGTATGCCGGTATCGATATCGGCTCCCGCACCATCAAGCTGGTGGTGGTGGATGGGACCGGTGCCATCCGGGAAACTTTCCGGTCAGACACGGGATTCGATCCCATGGCCACCGCCAGTGAATTGATTGAAAAGGCGGCCTTTGACAGGATCATGGCCACGGGATACGGCCGGAACCTGTTTGAACTGTCATTTGACGCGCCGACCGTCACGGAAAATCAAGGGCCTTTATCAACGATACCCCGGTGAAGCTTCCCGTTATGAAGGCCATCACTGAGAAACTCATTGACATTCATTCCCAGCATGAAAGCCTGCTGGTAGGGACTTCTTCA
>JAWOEP010000482.1:0-7028 GCA_046482705.1 Desulfotignum sp. | reverse complement strand
CTATGTTCATTTACGGATTTCCTCATTTTTCGGGCAGCAGCCAGCTACCATTTGGATTTTTCTTTGTTTTTCTGATGTGACCGTTTACCGGATTTTTTTTTGTGGTTCTGAATTTCCTGCCGGTCCTCCCAGCACAGCTCCGCTTCATGGGCTTCTTTGAATTTGGGAGCTTTGTGTCTGGATTGTCTTTTGTTTTCTCGCTGGATCATTTTTTCACCTTTTGGTCCTTGTTTTGCCGGGTTCCAGATTATATCGGAATCCGGAGCGGTTTGGTTCCGAGATAAGCAGAAAATATGCCAGGGTAACATTTTTTTATCTTTTTTAAAATCAAGTACTTAAGAATTGGTATGGGCAGATGCGGCCATATTTCCGGTATTAAATGGCCGAATATGTTTTTTTCGGTAATTTTTTGCCAAAAATATGTCTGCCGGACGTAAACCACCAGCCAGGGATTCCCTCAGAAAAGCTGCATATGGTTGACAGGAGAACCGAAGGTAAAGGAATCCTGCAACAGGAAGTTTTATTTGCCATTGGTTACAGGTGTGTGTTTTGGGCCGGTCGGCCTGAATGCTGTCCCTGGAAAACCTGTCTGCATTGGATTATTTTCCAGAACAGGTGTATTTTTTCCGGAATTACGGTATATCTGAAATGAATATATAAAAATCGGTATTTCATTACCTGAAACATGGCTTGTGGAGAAACCCTGTGCTGACCCGTCTTGTCTGTGCTGTAAAGGAAAAAAAACTGGCTGCCGCCATTGAGAAAAAATTGTCCCAGGCTGATATCCGGCTGAAAATTTTCCCCCATCCCCGCAATGCCTGGCAGGATCTGGTAAGAAGCTGCTCTGATGTGTTTGTTATCAGCCGGACCCTTATTCCCGGACCAGTGGACGCCAGTGTGGCCATTCTCAACAATCTACCGGAAAAACCCATTACCATCATTCTGGATGACCGGGAATCCTCACAGGCACATGCCGCGCTGCTGGGAGCAGGTGCGGATATGGTGCTGTATTCCGGGCTGCCCCCGAACCGTCTGGTGGAAGCTATAGAAACCAGCCTCATTGCCAGGCAGCAGTTTTATGAGATGAACCGGTTTGACCACAGGGGACGGTTTCTGCCCAGGTTGCATGATTTTGTATCCAACAGCAGGGATATGCAGTTGTTCCTGGAAGAAGTGCACCAGGTTGTGGCCAGTGATGCCAGCCTGCTGCTCCAGGGAGAGACCGGGGTGGGAAAAGAACATCTGTCCAAGGCAATCCATATGGAAAGCCACCGCTCCAGCGGTCCTTTCATTGCCCTGAATATGGCCGCCATTCCGGACCAGCTCATGGAAAGTGAGTTGTTCGGCCATGAACAGGGGGCATTTACCGGTGCCATCCGGTCCCGGAGAGGAGCGTTCGAACTGGCCCACGGCGGAACCCTTTTCCTGGATGAAATCGGGGAGATGCCTCTGAAAATGCAGTCCAAACTGCTCCGGGTCCTGCAGGATCTGGAGTTTACACCTGTGGGGGGAGAATCTTCCGTTTGGGTGGATGTACGGGTGATTGCCGCTACCAATAAAGATCTGGACCAGGAAATTAAAAACAGAAATTTCCGCCAGGATCTGTATTACCGGCTGGGGGTGATCACCCTGACCCTGCCGCCCCTGCGCCGGCGCAAAGAGGATATTCCGGCAATGGCCGAACATTTTCTTGTTCAGCACTCCCAGCAGGTGGGAAAAGAGATATCCGGGTTTTCCCAGGAAGCCATACATGCCATGTGCAGTTATGCCTGGCCCGGAAATGTCAGGGAACTCATGAATGTGATTGAACGGGCGGTTTTGCTCTGCCGCTCGGAACATATCACCATTGCGGATCTTCCGGCAGGTTTCAGGGAAAACCAGGAGCTGTCTCCGGAATGGACGGGAACCGGTAAAACAGACACGGCAGACTGGGAGAACCAGACCCTGGATCAGGTAAAAACCGCACTCATAACACGGGTGGAGAAAAAATACCTTGAAATGGTACTTAAAAAAACCCGGGGCCGGGTGGGAGAAGCCGCCAGGCATGCAGGCATTCATCCCAGGGGCCTGTATGAAAAAATGAAAAAACTGGGGATTGATAAAAACCGGTTCAAGGCCGGTCACCAGTGAAAAGGGAAATATCCAGTTGCACCTTTCACGCTTCTTATTTGCATTACTTGTCATTCCCTGAAAGCCCCGGGTGCAATTTATTGATTTTGGTAAAAGTTTTCTTGATTTCAGGCTGCGGTTCTGGTCTATTATTGATGAGTTTTTCACTGCAGAAATCCGTCAGAACAGGAAAACACAGGCGTAAAACATGACCCATAAGAAATTAGAATTCCAATTAAAATCCGGCATTTTACTTATACCGGTTCTGTGCCTGGTTGCTGCCGTTCTTATGTTGTATGCAAAACCCTATATTTCAGGCGGGATCCAGCATACCCTGACAGTGCCGGTCCTGAAAGGAGGCGGGTCTGAAAAGGCCGTCACCATTCATTACCATGAACGCCCCCCCTATTATGTGACCGGACCTTTAGGGGTATACGGTCTGTGTGTCGATCCTGTGAAAAAAGCATTCCTTGGCGCAGATATCCCTATAAAATGGGTTAAAACACCGGCAGCCAGACAATTGGATGTGTTAAAACATGACGGCAAAAACAATGGCATCATCGGCTGGTTCAAGAATCCGTCCCGGGAAAAATTTGCTGTTTTTTCCCCATATATTTACCAGGACAGACCCACCATTGCCCTTGCCCGGGCCGACAACCCCCATATATTATCGGGCCGCCCTCTCACAGAAACTGTGAAAAACACCGATCTTGTTCTGCTGCGGAAAAAAGGCTATTCCTATGGGAAATTCATTGATGATATGATAGCTGCATACAATCCAAAACAGGAGATTACCACTGCAGAAAATATCGGTATGATGAAAATCATCCATACAGGTCTGGCTGATTATTTTTTCATATCTGAAGAAGAAGCCCGGGAACTGATCAGAACATCCGGACTGCTGCCGGATGATTTTGCCTGTATCCGGTTTACCGATGTACCCGGGGGAAATAAACGGTATCTGTTGTTCAGCCGCAGTACAGATCAGCAGATTATTGAAAAGATTAATACAGGAATCCGGGAGCACAGGAATACACAGGATGAAAAATAAGATCTTAAGGAATGGGTTTTGAGTCACAAAACTGCCACAGCACTGACCGCTGTTCTTCTTTTGGCCCTGTTTTGCGCCGTTGTTCTCGCCCATGACCTCCACACCCGCAAAAAAGCCCATACCAGAATTGTGTCCCATGCCGGTATTGTGGCAAATGCCCTGTGGAACCACAACCAGAGGGGGACTGCCCGGTATTTGTCTCTTGCATGCAGATCCCATAATTATACATCCATTGTGGTCAGAGATACCCGGGGAAACATTTTTCAACAGGCTTTTGGCGAACCGCCCACAACCCTGCAGCGGGTTTTTACTGCCCTTCATTTGATGCCCCAAGTAACCCATGTCTCCCCCATCCGATATAACGATAAAGTGATCGGCACCATCCAGGCGGTATGGCATTGTGATACCATCTATTTTGATGGTATTTTTCTGGTGGTGCTGGTGATGGGGTTTGCAATTTTTCAATTGTACAGGGGACTGGTGCACGAAAAAACAGTGCTGGAAGACCGGGTTACCCACCGCACCGGAGAATTGTCTGAATTGAATAAAAATCTGCAGCAGGAAATTGAAAAAAATGAAAAATCAAAGCAGGAGCTCAGGAAAAGTGAAGAAAGATACCGGTCCTATTTTGAAGAAAACATTGCCGGTGCCTATATCTCCAGTCCACAAGGGCAGCTGATCACATGCAATCAGGAATATCTGCGCATCTTCGGATTTTCAGACAAACGCCAGGCCCTGGATACAGCCCTGACAGATATTTACAATACCACAGAAGAGCGGGAAGAATTTTTAGCGGTTCTTTTAAAAAACAAGCAGGTCTCAGGCTATGAAACCACTTTTAAGAGAACAGACGGCACCCAGGTTCAGGTGGTTGAAAATGCAGCAGCTGTATTTGATGAAAAGGGGAATCTGAAACATATCCGGGGATTTTTACTGGATGTCACAGAAAAACGCTCCCTTGAATCCCAGCTTATCCAGACCCAGAAAATGGAATCCATCGGCAGGCTGGCCGGTGGTGTTGCCCATGATTTCAATAATATGCTGAATGTGATTCTGGGACATACGGATCTGGCCCTGGACAAAGTGGACATTACAGCACCGTTGTATAACAACCTGCAACAGATCCGCAAGGCTGCCAGCCACTCTGCTGATATTACAAAGCAGCTGCTGGGGTTTGCCAGAAAACAGACCATTTCTCCCAGAGCCCTTGATCTGAACCAAACCATCGAAACCACCCTCAAGATGCTGCGCCGCCTCATCGGTGAGGATATTGACCTGCTGTGGCAGCCTGCCGGCAACCTCTGGCCTGTGAAGATTGATCCATCCCAGGTTGACCAGATTCTGGCCAACCTGTGTGTAAATGCCAGCGATGCCATAACAGAGAGGGGAAAGATCACCATTGAAACCGGTATGAAAACTTTTGACAAAGATTATTGTACTGATCATGCAGGGTTTGTGCCTGGTGACTTTGTCCTGCTGGCGGTCAGTGACAATGGGTGCGGCATGGACCAGGTCACCCTGGCCAATTTGTTTGAACCTTTCTACACTACCAAAGGCGTGGGAAAAGGCACCGGCCTGGGACTGTCTACGGTTTACGGCATTGTCAAACAGAACAACGGGTTTATCAATGTATATACCGAGCCGGGAAAAGGTACGGCCTTCCATATTTATCTGCCCCGTCATGGCGGGAAAACCGGTGAAGCAGCGGAAAAAACTTCTGTACACATGCCAACCGGCAAAGGCGAGACCATCCTGATTGTGGAAGATGAAGATGCCATACTGGAGCTGCTGCAGGCAATGCTGCTGCAGCTGGGCTACACAGTCCTTGCTGAATCTTCCCCCAGCCGTGCCCTGGATCTGGCCAGGTCCCATGAGGGACGGATTCACCTGCTGATCACTGATGTGGTTATGCCGGAAATGAACGGCCGGGAACTGGCCGGACAGCTCACAGCCCTTTATCCCAAAATCAGACTTTTATTCATGTCCGGCTATACAGCCAATGTGATCGCCCACCAGGGTGTGCTGGACAAAGGGGTGCAGTTTATTCAGAAGCCTTTTTCCATGCAGGATATCGCTGTCAAAGTGGATGCATCATTAAAGCAAAAATAAGGACTTCGGCACACAGGTGCCGGCACCAGCCAGGATTCCTTTGCTGAAAAATTATGCGGAGGCAGGGCCGTCAAGGTCCGGTTCATATACACAGTACTGGTTGCGCCCGTTGGCCTTGGAACGGTACAGGGCTTTATCTGACATGGTTATTATTGTGTCACTGAAAGATTCTTGTTCCGGAATTAATGTGCTGATGCCCAGGCTTATACTCACCCAGTTGCTGACAGTTGAGGTTTTGTGTGCGATATGCAGATTCTGTACAGTTGTTCTGATTCTTTCCGCAACCAGTTCAGCCCCCTGAATGGCGGTATTGGGAAGAATAGCGGAAAATTCTTCTCCACCATACCGTGTGACCACATCACTTGAGCGGCAGACACTTTTAGCAATTGCAGCAGCAACTTTTTTCAGGCAGTCATCTCCTGCCTGATGGCCGTATGTGTCATTGAAATGTTTAAAAAAATCAATGTCGCAGAGGATGAGTGATAAGGGCTTTTTTTCACGAATATGCCTGTTCCATTCATTTCTCAGGCATTCATCAAATTTGCGGCGGTTGGGTATTTGTGTCAGGCCGTCCATCACAGACAATGCCTTCAATTTTTCATTGGCTTTTGTAAAATTCTGTTCTGCTTTCACCGTCTCCCGGATATCAACAGCATAACCGTTAAATCCATTTGTTCTGCCTGATTTGGTATAACTTATATTTGCAAAACACAGCGCCCACATATAGGAAGGGTTGCCTTTGCGCTTCAACCGGACCCTGTATTTTGCCACTTTTTCGGTTTCCAAAAGACGGATCATAAAATCTTCAGCCTGGTGGGGATCAAAAAATACCTGGGTGGCAAAATCCGTTATCTGATTGATTATCTTATCGGTTGATTCATATCCGAGCATCCATGCAAATTCTGAATTCGCCTCTGTGATGCTGCCTTCCAGGCTGACATGGAAAATACCTATGGGTGCATACCGGTAAATTTCTTCAAGATGCATTATCTGTTGTTGGAAATTGTTTTTGTATGGCATCTGCTCAGAGATATCTTTTGCCAGAATGGCATGCCCGCATGTTTTATTCTGCTGGTTGACAATGGGAGAATAAAAAATTTCACAGTTAAAGGATTTCGGTTTTTCAGAGACAGGACAGTCAGATATTACAATTGCCTGTCTGCCGCAGGTCAGTTCTTCTTTATCGATGGGAATGCAGGTATCCAAGGGGCAGCCGATTATATCATCTTCTGAGTATCCGAATATCTGGGCGGCGCCGGTGTTCCATGAAGTGACCTGAAAATCCAGATTCATTTCCATATAACCAAGCCGGGCCTGGCCAATGAGGTTTCCCAGCGCAAGAATTCTATCAAATAGTTTAATATCCATACCCGGCAGAACTGTTGAAGTTTATTTTGGACAGATCCTATGAAATTTTTTGTGATTTAACAAGGACAATATCTTATATCTCTGAAAGAACATCTGGATGTCAGGAAAAAGAGTGTCTTCTTTAAAAAACAGGGGAAGGCGTTTTAAAGGTATGTGGCGGTCTTTATCTGCTGTTACACCCTTTTGTCATTTTTTTCAGGGTCTTCGAGGTCTTCGATCCGGCATTCATCTGGATTGTCAAAACATTTTTCCACCTGGCTGCGTAATACTGAACGGGTGTCTGCATACCTGACCACCAGCCAGTATCCGATACTCATGGCAAATACCAGGGCGGCTGTGGCAAAAATATAATCCGGAGTAATAATTTCAAAATCAAGGATAATGACTTTCC
>JAWOEP010000452.1:0-4393 GCA_046482705.1 Desulfotignum sp. | reverse complement strand
TTGGTCTTATCAGATCTTTTTTTAACAATATGGAAGATAACCAGAAAAAAATTGCCCTGGCCCATGAAAAAAGGGCGGCTGTAGAAGAAAGAAAAGCTGCAGCCCTTGAAAAAAGAGCTGCGGCAGAAGAGAAAAAAGCGGCGGCCATGGGCAATATTGCAGCAGCGCTCCAGCAGATGATCAGACAGGGCGGTCAGGATCCCGCCATTCAGACGATAACCCATGAAGCAGTCCGGACCATCCAGGCAGAAGATGATTTAACCCAGCTGCTGGATACCCCTTTGCCCTGTTCAAAAGATCTGGATGACCTGGCAGATTTACTTGATTCTGCATCCTCTGACCAGCCGGACAAAAACGCGCTGGATGACCTGACCCGGCTGGTGGATGTCCCCCGGGAAACCGATACTGTAAAATATCTGGATGATCTGGGTGTATTAATCACAGATGGGCCTGAAAACGAAGCATCTGTGGATCTGGATGATTTGTCTTTGCTGGTGCAGCCGTCTGAAACAGGTGACCTGGATGATCTTTCCCGATTGATACCTGATGATGATGCACCCCTGGATGACCTGGCAGCCCTTGTGAATACGGAACCTTCTCTGAAGCCTGATATTTCCCGTGATCAGGATCTGGAGAAATACAAGGCTGCTGTGATGAAAATCATCATGTCATTAAAGAACCGGGGCGTTGGTGCTGAAGAAACTGCCCGGCGGTTGAACCAGGACAAAGTGGAAACTATCTCAGGAAAGCCCGACTGGACGGTAAAAGCGATTTCACAAATTTATTCATTTATTGACGCGGCCAGTTGAGACCACTTCACCTGGCACCTGCTTTTTTCGCAAACCGGGTATCCACAAATTTTTCCAGATCAACCAGACTGGTCATGATCTTCATTTTGTCCATCATATATTTTTGAATGGTGTCCAGATCCTCTATCACCGGAAGCAGCTCACCGGTGAGTATGCGGTCCGGCGGCCGGGTCAATACCCGGTGAATCACCTCTTTTTCCTGGGACAGAAAATCTCCGCCAATGACAGATGCCGGATCCGGCTGTGCATCAATGGCAAGACCGGATCTCACAAAACTGGTGCAGATTTCCTGGATGGCTTCAGGGTATTTTTCCATGATTTCAGTGCGCATGACAAACACACAGCAGGGGTGCTTTGGCCATAAATCCTTGGACAGGTAAAACTCTTCTCCATGTCCCTGGGCAATGACCTGGGAGCCGAAAGGTTCGGCCACAATAAAGCCGCCGATTTCTCCTTCTTCATCCAGCTGAATGGCTTCAGGCATCTGAAACGGGGCCACCACTTCCAGTATGACGTCCACATTGGGTTCACTGGCCCGGCCGGGGGTCAGCCCTTTTTCCGACAAAAGTTTGTGAAACAGCATGTTGTGAATGGACAACTGATAGGGAATCAGAACGGTCTTTCCGGCAAAATCCTCGATTTTTTCGATGTGGGCGTTTTTGCTCTTAACCAGCACACTGCCGGATTTATGGGTGAGCAGCAGCAGTTTTAAATCAATTCCGGATTTGAACAGATCCATGGCTGTGGGGGCCAGGATCAGGGCGCCATCCAGCGACTTGGTGGCAATGGCATCTGCAACCTCATTCCATCCGTTTTTGACAACCGTCTCAAGGGAACAATGGGCAAAGGTTTCCATACCTTTTTCCAGTTTGAGCTTGGTCACACCCAAAATAAGGTGGTCGGTAATTTTCAGATAACCAATTTTTATTGCCGGTTTTTCCGCCATCAAGGTACCTCCAGAATATAATCATGGATTAAGACAATCTTTTCTATTATGCGCAACTGTATTTCAAAGTCAATAACAAACTGTCTGACCGGACCGGATGTTTATGTTAAAACCAGCTGCATTTTTTCTTTGAAATGCCGGGCAAGGATCAGATCATCCGGTGTTGTCAATTTTATGTTTGTAACCTCACCCCGGGTGGTATAAACGCTGAAACCTGCATGCTCCATAACCGATGCATCATCTGTTCCCGTAAAATTACGGACCCCGGCATATGCAAACGCCTTCAGAATCAAATCAAGACAAAACACCTGGGGAGTCTGGGCCCTGTATATCTGGTCCCGGTCCAGGGTTTTTTCCACCTGCTGGTTCCGGGCGACCAGTTTGAGGGTGTCATTTACAGCCAGGACCGGGATGCACCCCCCCTGCCGGGCCGCAACAGCCATGAGGCGATTGATCAAATCAGGGCTTACAAAGGGCCGGACCCCGTCATGGATAAGCACCAGACTGCCGGCCCGGGCAGCAGTAATCTGTTTTGCCTTGTTGAGTCCGTTGAAAACAGATTCCTGCCGGGTCTTTCCCCCGGCAACCACATGGATCTTTTGGGAAAATGCATAGGGCTGGATAATACTTTTTCGGCAATAGGTCTGGTCATCTTCCGGAACCACCAGAATGATATCATCCAGCAGGTCATGTTGGTCAAATACCATCAATGTCCGGGTCAAAACCGGAATTTTATCGAAAACCAGGTATTGTTTTTTTAAGGCACCGCCCATGCGGCACCCTTTCCCCGCTGCCACAATAACAGGTATCCGACTGATGGCATCCATGGCTTAACTCAGGTAGGACAATTGTCTGGGCAGCGGGGTTCCTTTTCCCATATGGTCTTCCCCATAGTTTACACCAGCCAGAATGACCAGATCGTGCAATGCCCTGGAATCTCCTGTAAAGACAACGGTTTCAATATTTTCTTTCTTTATTTTGCCCCCTGCCCACTGGATATCCAGAACCGAAGAGGCATCAAAATGGTCGGTACCCACCTGCAGAATCACCTCTCCGCCATAGTGCTGGACAATTTTTGCCACCAGGAGGCTGGGACGGCTGTGAAACCCTCTGTCCATGGGGATGGACACTTCAACAGAGGAGGTTTCCATGTTTTTATTCAAAATATGGGAGGCCACCTGCTTTCCGGATGACAAAAACTTCCAGGCATAAAACAGACAAAAATTTACCGCCCGGTCCAAAAGGACATCCGGATCGATCAGTTGGGCCAGAGATTGCCTGACACGCATGTAAACATCTTTGAATCCAACATCATACAGATGGCGTTCATAAAAATGCAGCAGCCGCCCCATGACCTGGAGAATATGAAAAACAATGGAAAAATGGCTGCGCAGCTGATCCAGAAGCATATTTTCCTCTGCAGACTGGGTTTTCACCACATAGGAATCAAAAGAGGACTGAATATTATGGACCTTCATTTCAAAACTGCGGATATTGACTTCATTTATTTTTTCCGGCACAAGCTGCTTAATATCTTTTACATCATACCGCTCATAAAAGGAAAAGGATTCAAATGCTTTTACCAAATCAAGGAATTCACTGGAAATTCGGGTCAGATTTTTTTTCTGGTTATCTCTGGGTGTAAATTCATCGATATTGTGATCCAGCTGCTGGGTGGATGAAATGCCGGGGAAATAACTCAGATTATATCCGGAACGGGGAATGGTGATCTGCAGGCGCCTGGCTTCAGCCAGAATAACCGGGGCAGCCAGTTTCAAGGAATCCTGAAGAATTCTCAAGGTATCAGTGGCTTCCTGTTTAAAAAGATCATGCCCGGCATATTCCAGCCGATAGAATGTCAGACGGTTCAGAATGTGGCGCTGGGAATAGCAGGCCAGGGCCATATGCCTTACCAGGGCACCCAGTTCCCGGTAAAAAAGCCACTCTGAATTTTTTTTTGCCCCGTGAAAATCCAGAAAATCTTCCAGAATATGGGAATTGATAATCAGCTTGGAAAACAGCTTTTTGGTGAACAGATAGGTATCATCTTCAATGGTGGAGATAAATTGGATACATTTTAAAAATTCAAAAGAAAAAATATTGGCTTTTTCTTTAAATGAAATATCACAGCTGTTATTCATCTGGATTTCCCGGTGAAGGTAAATTTCGGTCTGACCGGCCAGTAAGCCGAATTCTGTTGCCTGTCCCGGTTACCCGGAAAAAAACAGGCCAACGATCATTCATCTGGGATGTGCGTTGCCGCACACCTCAAGCAACCTACCCGGAAACTTTGGACGGACAGCCCTCAAGCGTTTCCCTATTTGGTCTTGCACCGGACGGGGTTTACCAAGCTTTCCCGGTCACCCGGAAAACTGGTGCGCTCTTACCGCACCGTTTCACCCTTACCTTCTTCGGGTTGAAACCAACCCGCAAAAGGCGGTCTGCTTTCTGTGAAAATGAACTCAATGATGTGCCTAATTATGCATCCCCCTACGGATCGCCGGGATGGCTTGAGGACGATGAGGCAGTGCTTATATACGACCGCTATGATATATGGAAGGTGGATCCTGAGGATAACAATGAGCCTGTAAATCTAACGGTAAGCGGACGCAAGGATAAGATCAGCTACCGCCTTATC
>JAWOEP010000428.1:0-7234 GCA_046482705.1 Desulfotignum sp. | reverse complement strand
TAACAATTCTCTATATTCAAATGAGAACTACGGTCTCGAGTTATATTCTTCAGACAGCAATCGTATAGAGAACAATGATATTTCTTCGAATAACGGCCATGGCGCCAATATCCGTTACAGTGGAAGCAACACCATAGAGAATAACAAGATCGACTCAAATAGTGGGTACGGGATCTATTTCTACTACCATTCACAAAACAATCTCTTGATGAACAACGATATCTCTCTAAACAATTACGGGGTTTATCTCTATAGCTCTTCAAGCAACGAAATAAATAACAATAATATATTTTCGAATAACAACTATGGGATCTATTCCAGCTATTCCAGTAACGTTATAGAGAACAATACCATCGAATCAAATGGTTATTATGGAGTCTATTTCTACAGATCAAACAGCAACTATATAGGGAACAATACCATCTCTTCAAATTATTACTCTGGTATTTATATCCGTTACAGTGATAGCAATATTTTAAAGAAGAATACAGTCACATCAAATGGCGGTGATGGAGTCTATTTCTACAGTTCTGACGGTAATGATATAGAGAACAATACTATCGACTACCATGTCCGGTTTACTGCCGGTGCTCAAAAAGATGCATGGTGAATGCAGACGTCTGTCACTGCAGTCGGAAGCCGGGGAAGTCATACGGGCGCGGGACCTGATTACCCGGGGTATCTCAGGCAATGATACTGACGCAGATCAGCGCATTGCATCTTTGGAAACCTTTATCAAGGAGTTGTCACATGCCGTTACCAATGCCGGACAATCCGAAAACAGGTCAAAAGACACAGCACCTGGTGCCATGGAAACTGATCCAGGTGACACCGCCGATGCAGAAGGGACAGGTGCAGCAGATCCCCATGCGGGTGAAGCAGGTCCAGCTGCTGTATCCGGGGAGGCATCCATATCTGATCATCACGCAGACCTGGAAACCAAACTGGATGAATTAACCCTGCTCATGGGCGGCTTCTGTCCCGGGGAAATTCCGGTGCTCGGAGATATGTTGAACAACCTGGACGGGCTTATGGCACTTTCAAAAAACATAGCCCCCTCCTTGTTCCATGACATTGCCCTTGCATGCAAAACATATGTGGAAACCATGACCATGGAAGAGATAAGCAGCACCAGGCCGGTGGAAGAAGCCCTGGTGCTGCTCAAGTCAATTCTAAGCCATATGAAGCGCAATGAACCCTTTGCCTTTGATTGTTCTGATGTTCTGGAATTGCTGGAAATACGGTTTTCAGAAGAAAAAACAGCAGCGCCTGTGCAGGAGGAGTCGACTGCAGACAACCGGGCAGAACCTGAAAACAAAGCACCGGTTAAAATATCTGGTGATGACATGGAAATCCTCATCGATTTTGTGTCAGAGGCCCAGGAGAATCTGGAAACAATTGAGGTCAATCTCATCGATCTGGAGCAGGATCCTGAGAATATGGAGATCATCAACAATATCTTCCGTCCCTTTCATACCATTAAAGGGGTATCCGGGTTCCTGTCTTTGAACAAAATCAACCGGCTGGCCCATGCCACGGAAAATCTGCTGGACAGTGCACGTTCCGGGGAATTTGTCATCAATGATATTGCCACGGATGCTGTTCTGGAATCAGTGGACACACTGAAACAGCTCATGGACAAGGTCAGTGAGGGCATCAACACCGGGTTCATGCCCCGGGATGACGATATTGATGTGGACACCCTGCGTGATAAGCTGCAGACCATTCAGCAGGCTTTGACAAAGGGTGACAGAGAACCCTTGGGTGAAATCCTGGTAAAGAAAAAAATGGTGGACCAGACCAGTCTTGATCAGGCCCTGGAAGATCAGAAAAAACATCCTGACAAAAAACTGGGTGAAATTCTGGTGGATGCAAAAAAAGTACAACCCAGCCAGGTGGCATCCGCCCTCATGGACCAGGTGCCATCCAGAAAGAAGCCGGATACCCAGGTCAAGGTGAGCACCAGAAAACTGGATGACCTGGTGGACTATGCAGGCGAACTGGTCATTGCCCAGTCCATGCTCAAGCAGAAAACCATGGATTATCCTTTGATCAGCCAGAATGTGTCCCAACTGGGGCAGATTGTCACCAATATGCAGACCATTGCCATGTCCATGCGCATGATCTCCATCAAAGCCACATTCATGAAGATGATACGGCTGGTGCGGGATCTGGCGAAAAAATCCGGCAAGGAAGTCAATCTGACCATGCAGGGAGAGGACACCGAGATCGACAGAAACGTGGTGGATGCCCTGTATGAACCCATGGTGCACATGATCAGAAACTCAGTGGACCATGGTATAGAAGCCGTATCCGACCGCCTGGAAAAAGGAAAGCCGGCCCAGGGAGAAATTGTGCTCCGGGCCTACCACAAAGGCGGCCATATCATGATCGAAATCGAGGATGACGGCAAAGGGCTTGACCGGGATGCCATCCTGGAAAAGGCAAAACAGACCGGTCTTGTTACGGGAAAGGAAAACATGACCGATGCCCAGGTGTATGATCTGATCATGCAGCCCGGGTTTTCCACGGCAAAACAGATCACGGATGTATCCGGCAGAGGCGTGGGCATGGATGTGGTGAAAAGCGGGCTGGAGAAATTCCGTGGCCAGCTGCAGATTGCTTCCAAAAAAGGCAGGGGCACCAAATTCACCATCAGCCTGCCTTTGACCCTGGCCATTATAGACGGAATGCTGGTGCGGGTGGATGAAGAAAAATACGTAATTCCCACCATGGCCATCCAGAAAGCGTTCAAACCCGGTAAAGATGAATGTTTTACCGTGGAAGGGAAAGGGGAAATGGTCAAAGACAGAGGAAATCTGATCCCGGTCATTCGGTTGAACAACATATATGCAACCAATGGTGCTGATAAGAAAAAACCGGTGCATGAGGGCCTTGTGGTGGTGGTTGAATCAAAAGATGAAAAGCGTGCGTTTCTCATCGATGAACTGCTGGGCAAGGATGAATATGTGATCAAGAGCCTGGGCACGCACCTTGAAGGTGTGGAAGGCCTTGCCGGCGGTGCAATCCTTGCCGACGGCCGCGTGGGCCTGATTCTTGATGTCCATGGTATTTTCAATATCATGTAATATCAAAAAAAGGATAAATAATGAAACAGATTGTCGGTGTTGCAGATATGAAGGTGAGCAATAACCCCGGGGAATCGATTATCACCTACTCCCTTGGTTCCTGCATCGGACTGGTCATTTATGATCCTGCGGTCAAGGTGGGCGGCATGCTCCACTATATGCTGCCGGATTCTTCCATTGACAAACAGAAGGCTGCGGCAAGGCCATACATGTTTGCTGATTCCGGTATCCCCAGGCTGTTCAAAACCGCCTACCAGCTGGGGGCGGCCAAGCAGCGCATGAGGGTCTATGTGGCAGGCGGGGCTGAGATCCTTGACCAGCAGGGCTTTTTCAATATCGGCAAAAGGAATTACATGGCCCTGAAAAAAATGTTTTTTAAAAACAAGGTCATGATCACCAGACAGGATGTGGGGGGCAATGTCAACCGCACTGTGAGAATAGAGATCGCCACAGGAGATATATATGTGAAAACATCCGGGTCCGGGGAGGTGAAAATATGATATCACTTCAAAATCTTGTTGCAGAGGTAAAAAAATTGCAGCCAATCCCTGCCGTGGCAGGCCAGCTGCTGGCAGTGGCAGATCATCCGGACAGCTCCATGGCAGATATCGCCAAAGTGATCCAGTATGACCCGGTTATAACGGCAAGTGTGCTTCGCACCTGTAATTCAGCATATTTCGGCATGAAGCACCCCGTGGAATCCATCAAAGATGCCGTCAACCTGCTGGGCATTGACCAGGTGATTGAACTGGCATTGATAAAATCAGGATCACAGGCACTCGGGGGCAGCCAGAAAGGATATGGACTGGATGCAGGAGAGATGTGGAAATATTCTGTATCTTCGGCTATACTCGCAAAACAGGTGGCTGCCAGATTGTCCTTGAAGGGCAAAAATACCATATTCACCGCAGCATTGATAAAGGATATGGGTAAGGTTGTGCTGGAAAAATATGTGGCACAGTCTTCCGGGAAAATTGTCGATCTGGTGGAAAATCAACACTTCAGTTTCCAGGAGGCGGAAAAAAAAGCCCTGGGCATCGACCATGCCGAGCTGGGTGCCATGATAGCAAAAATGTGGAAGTTCAGCCCCAGGATGGTCAATATCATCCGGCACCACCATTTGTCGGATGAAACAAAAAGTGCGGATAAGCAGATTGCGGCAGTGTATCTGGCGGACTGTCTGTGCATGATGCTTGGAGGCGGTGTGGGATCAGACGGCCTTGCATACCGGTTCAAGGACCAGGTGATGAAGGATCTGGGATTTTCTGCGGCTGACATGTCCATGATCATAGCAGATTTCGGCATCAACATGCAGGAAGTTGAAACCCTTTTGCAGATGGCGTAAACCAAAAAACCCGGGGAAAAAACAATGTTATATTCAATTTTGATAGTGGATGATTCGCTGCCCATGCGTGCGGTGATCAAACGCACCCTGAAGGCAGCAGGATATGGGGCTTCCCATCTGCTGGAAGCTGCCAATGGGGAAGAAGCGCTTGCTTTGATGAAAAACAGCTGGGTGGACCTGGTCATAACCGATTACAATATGCCTGTCATGGACGGCCTGGCATTTATCAAAGCCATGAAAGAGCAGGACCTGTTTCAGGATATCCCGGTGGTGGTGGTTTCCACGGAAGGCAACCAGACCCGGATTGATGAATTTATGAAAGCCGGTGCTGCAGGGTATATCACCAAACCTTTCACAGCAGAGGCAGTCAGAGATGTAATTGTCACCATTCTTGGAGAAGCGGATTATGAAGACACAACTGATGAAAGCGATGAAGACTTCGATTTCTGAAGTCATGGAAACCATGTTTTTTCTGCCGGTGGAATTCGGGCAGACAGCTGCCTTGTCCCGGGCCGGGCTGGATGCGCCGGACACCATGGCCTGCCGCCTGGCATTTTCCGGAGATATCAGCGGCCATGTGATCCTGGCTGCGCCGGAAACCCTGGTGCTGGAGATGGCTGAAAATTTCATGGGAGAGCCCCGGGAGCAGCTCACCCGGGAACACCTTACAGGTACCCTCAAGGAGATGCTCAACATGGTCTGCGGCAATGCCCTGCGCAACACCCCGGCCAAAATCCCGTTTGAGCTGGGCATACCCGACATTGCTGATTTGTCAAAAATTGCACCCGACAGCCGGTTTCACATTATTGAAACAGACGTGGCAAAACTGGGGATGCTGCTGCATACGGATTAACAGGTTTCTGAAGAAAACCATTACAAACTGGAGATGGTGCAATGCCCCGTGACATTAAGGTGCTGGTGGTGGATGATTCAGCAGTGGTCAGAAAGGTGTTCTCTGAACAATTGTCCCGGCAGGAGGGTATACAGGTGATCGGTACGGCACCTGATCCCTATGTGGCAAGGGATAAGATCGTCAGCCTGAAACCGGATGTGATCACCCTGGACATTGAAATGCCCAGAATGGACGGCATCACATTTTTACGAAAACTAATGAAGCACTTTCCGTTGCCGGTCATTATTGTGAGCTCCCTTACCACCAAGGGCAGCAAACTGGCCATGGAAGCCCTTTCTTTAGGGGCGCTCGAGGTGATTTCCAAACCCAGTGCCGCATATTCCGTGGGGGATATGAGTGTGCAGCTGGCAGAAAAAATACGGGCCGTTTACGGGGCCAAACTGATCCAGCCCGTCAGCGACGCGACAAAAATGCGGACACCGGCATTGGCAGCATCAAAGGCTTTGGCGGAAACCACCAATAAACTCATAGCCATCGGTGCCTCCACCGGGGGTACGGAAGCCATTAAAAACGTGTTGACCCGGATGCCGGTGAATACACCGGGCATTGTGGTGGTCCAGCATATGCCGGCCCAGTTCACCGCATCCTTTGCCCAGAGATTGAACGAGCTGTGCCAGATGCGTGTCAAAGAGGCACAGAATGGGGATACCGTTACCAACGGGGAAGTACTCATTGCGCCTGGCAATTATCATATGCTGTTGAAAAGAAGCGGTTCCAGATATTATGTGGATGTGAAAAAAGGGCCTTTGGTCCATTACCAGAGGCCCGCAGTGGATGTTTTGTTCAAAACCGTGGCCAGGTATGCCGGTGCCAACGCCATAGGGATCATACTCACCGGCATGGGAAAAGACGGGGCAGCCGGCATGCTGGATATGAAAAATGCCGGTGCCGTCAATATCGCCCAGGATGAAAAATCCAGTGTGGTATTCGGCATGCCCAAAGAAGCCATAAACATGGGGGCTGTGGACCATGTCCAGGACATCCACCGCATTGCAGAAAAAACCATTTCAATTTTGCATACAATGTAAGGCCATACAGTTACAGGTGCACCATGCAGCATGCACCTGACAGGATAATCCTTTTCCGGAAGGTGGATCATGGTTGAAAAAATCAGGATGTCGAAATTTGAAGAGATATTTGATATCAACGAGATCCAGAAAATTCAGGATGCCTTTGCAAAGGCCACAGGAGCTGCTTCCCTTATAGCCGATGTCAACGGCAGGCCCATCACGAAATCCAGCAACGTCTGCCGCCTGTGCACACAGATCATTAAAAAAACGGATGCGGGACGCGATACCTGTATCCGGTCCAATGCCGCAACATCAGGGTATCACCCGGATGGGCCCATGGTTCAGCCCTGTCTGGGGCCGGGATTGTTGAATGCCACTGTTTCCATAACCATTGCCGGCTGTCATATGGCCAACTGGATCATCGGTCAGGTCAGGGATGAAAAAGCAGACTTGCAAAAGATGCTGGCATTCGGAGATATCATTGGTGCGGAGCATGACGATTATGCCCATGCCCTTGATGAGGTAACCATTATGCCGGTAAACCAATTTACTGACATCAGCCATGCCCTGTTTTTGATCACAGAGCAGCTGTCAGACCAGGCATATCAGAAACTGAAATACAAACAGATCGTATCCACTCTGAAAAAATCAGAGAAGAGACTGGTGCAGAAAACCCGGGAGCTTCAGAATACCATGGACCATCTGATAGAAGCCATGGAGAATAACCAGGCCATGGAGGCCCGGCTGCGCCAGTCCCAGAAAATGGAAGCCATCGGGACGCTTGCCGGCGGAATCGCCCATGATTTTAACAATATCCTGTTTCCCATTCTCGGTTTTTCTGAAATGATCATGCAGGATCTGCCCTTGAAAAATCCGG
>JAWOEP010000149.1:0-3407 GCA_046482705.1 Desulfotignum sp. | reverse complement strand
CCAGGCTGTGTTCTAAAAATGCCACATGGCTTTGTTCATCATCTGCCAGTGCCTTGAACAGGGACTTTGCCTGGTCGTCGTCAATGTTTTCCACAGCAGAGCGGTAAAGGTCCCGGATTTTTTTTTCATACACCAGGGCTGTGCTGAAAATCTCTTCAGATGTCATTTTTTTCTCCATTTCCTAAGATTCTTTGGGCATGGGTGAATATGGCAAAATTGGTCCGCCTGACAAATCCCACCAGGGTGATGCCCATTTCCCGGGCCAGCAGAATACTCTGGTGGGTGGGCGCGCCCCTGGATGCCAGAATGGGAATTTCCAGCCGCCTGGCCTTGTGCAGAATTTCAGATGATATCCTGCCGGTGCAGGCCACCATGACGTCGGTGCAGTCTGTTTTTTCCAGCAGCAGGGTGCCCAGTACCTTGTCCACTGCATTGTGCCGGCCGATATCATCGATAAAAAAATCCGGAATCCTGCCCCTGATACTGGCAGCAGCGGAATGTACGCCCCCGGTTATGGTATGCAGGTCTGAACACCGCTGGAGCCAGCCTATCACCTGGATGATGTCTTTGCCGTGTATCTGCAGTCGGTTGTCAATGGGATGGCGGGAGGAAAGCTCCATCATGGAGGTGTACATCACCCCTTTGCCGCATCCTGACGTATACACCCGCTGCCCTAAAAGTTCAGGATCAATAGGCCTTTTGACCTGGATGTCTGCCCGCCATTTTTTTTCGTCCAGAGAAAAAGATGCGATATCATCTGGTGAGGACACAAAGCCGGAGGTGAACAGGAAACCGTATGCATAGGCTTTCAAATGGGAAGGGGTACACATGAGGGTGGCGATTTCCCGGCCATTGACCAGAAAAGTCAATGGCACCTCAGCTGCCACCTGGGTGTCTTCTTCTGTCAGCTGTCCGTTTTTATAACGGGTGATGGCATACGGAACCATTTCCTGCAGTGGGGTGTCATCATGCATATTGGGTCCTTTCGGCCCCGGGCCGCCGGTTGTATTACATCAGGATATTTTAATACTGATTATACCATCGGTTACAGGAATTATAAAGACTTATGGGGATTATTTTGCCCTGTTCTTTTGCCCGAAGGCAGCAGAACAGGGCAACAGGATAGCGGATGCCGGAAAAGATCAGTCCAGCGGGCTGCAGTCAGCTGTTGTCCGGGGATCACAATCCATGGTCAGGGCAGGGGCGGGCATCAGTTCTTTCTTGCAAAACGGGCAGAAAGCGGTGGCCATATTGTTGTCATCCATAATGGATTCCGGTTTAAAAGAGATTTCAAACCGGGTTGACCCGGGATAGCTGCAATGCTCATGGGTACAGATATATTTTGTTTGCATTTTCGTAACACTCCTTGTTTAAAATTTGGGTGATCATAACACCAATCTGAAAAAAAATCAATTGGTTCTATAAAGATCTTATGGCAGATCCGTGTTAGCCCGGGGTAAGGATCCTGACAGAAAATGGTTAATGCGTGCCAAATGTCAAGAACATCTGATTCAGACTGCATCCGGGCGCCTGCGCTGGATATTGAGTTTGCGCATCCTGGAGGCAAATGTGGAGCGGTTGAGGCCCGAGGCCCTGGCAGCCCAGGTGACATTCCAGTTGTGCTTTTCCAAAAGTGCATGTACATACGCTTTTTCAAGGCCGGGCCAGGTCATGACAGACAGATCAGCCAGAGAATCTCGGGTGTCCCGGTCATGGTTTAAATGACCGGGATTACCCTGGGTCATGGCCCCGGCCATTCTGATATGTTCCGGCAGGTGGACAGCCTCTATGGTGTCATCAGGGGTGGTCACCAGCAGATAGCGGATCAGGTTTTCCAGTTCCCGGACATTGCCCGGCCATGCATAGGCCACCAGGTGCTGCATGGCGCCCGGGGCCATTTTTTTTTCCGGTGTACCGGCTGTCAGGGCTTCTTTCGAAAGAAAATGCCTGACCAGCAGAGGGATGTCTTCCCGCCGGCTGCGCAGGGGCGGCAGCTCCACCGGCAAAACAGACAACCGGTAAAACAGATCCTGGCGGAAGCGGTTCTCGGCCACCATCTGTTTGATGTCCTTGTTGGTGGCAGCCACGATTCTTACATCAATATACCGTACCCTGGTTTCTCCCAGGGGTTTTATTTCATTTTTCTGCAGCACCCTGAGCAGGCCGGCCTGCACATTCATGGGCATGTCACCGATCTCATCCAGAAATACCGTACCTTTGTCAGCGGCTTCAAACAAGCCGGCCTTGTCCCGGGCCGCACCGGTGAATGCCCCTTTTTTATACCCGAACAATTCACTTTCCAGAAGGGTTTCAGGTATTGCCGAGCAGTTCTGGACCAGGAAGGGCATTTTTTTGCGGGGGCTCAATTTATGGATCTGTTCTGCCACCAGTTCCTTTCCTGTGCCGCTTTCTCCGGTGACCAGTACATGAAATTCCGTGCCTGCATAACTTTTGACCAGATCCATGCTCTGTTTGAATTCCCGGCTCTGTCCGATGATAAAAGGTTCCTGTCTGATGCGGGATAAAGCGGTTTTCAGGTGACGCGCCTTGTTTTTTTCCGTGGAGAACAAAATGGCATTGCTCAGGGCGATGGAGCAGATATCCACCAGGTTCTGCAAATGGGCCAGGTATTCCTTGTCCAGGTTAAGCCGGGTTTTTCCCGGGCTGGTATCGATGATCTGGACCACACCATAGACTTTCTTGTCGTGTAAAAACAAAGGAAAACACAGGATCTGGCTGCTTTTCACAGGAAAGCTGTTTTCCACCTCCTTGAAATGACGGCGGTCGCTTTGGGGTTCTGCCACGGTCATCTGCCGGTTTTCCATCACCCACCCCACAATACTGGGCTGGCGGCTGTCCAGAACAACCCCCCGGATGTTTTCGCTTTCATCACCGGCAGCCTCTACGCAGACATAGGATTTTTTCTGCCTGATCCAGATGGATCCCCTCCTGACATTCTGGATTTCCAGCAGGGAATTGAGAAATTTTTTCTGGAGAGCCCGGGGATCCAGCTCCTTGAATAGCGCATAATCTGTTGGCTGCATTGATTCTCCTGACAATAACGATATATAACTATTTAAATTAAATAATAATAATGGATGTTAAATAAAACTATCACTCATTATTGTATTTTATATATTAAAAAAATATATCGAATAATATCAATAATATCAAATATTATTTCCAGGGATTGGCATAAATAATGAATTGATCAGGTTTAGACAATACCCCATTACCGGTATGATCCGGAAGCAAAGGAGCTGCCATGGAAAAGAAAATGCTGGAAAAAAAAATTCGGATTGACCGCCTTGATATCGCCAAACTCACCTGTCCGGACTGCAAACGCAAAAAGATGCTGCAGATGTCGGGGCATAAATTTACCAGAAAGCACATCAGGCTTACATACC